>JAYTWN010000235.1:0-14052 GCA_043743435.1 Acidimicrobiia bacterium | reverse complement strand
CCAGAAAGTTCAGCGAAAGCAGGATCGAAGCGGAGTTCCGGTTCGCGTGGGTAGGAAAACGGGATGTCAAACGTGCCAACAATGCGCCCAGGCCGCGCGGACATAACCAAAACCTTGGTGGAAAGAAATACCGCCTCGCTAATCGAGTGCGTAATGAACAGACCAGCAAACTTTTCCTGTTGGAACAGGCGCAACGTTTCTTCGTTCAAGTGTTCGCGGGTGATTTCGTCGACAGCACCAAAGGGTTCATCGAAAAGAAAAAGGGGGGGCTTCAAGGTCAGGGTGCGAGCGAGCGACGCCCGCATTTTCATGCCGCCGGAGAGAGACTTGGGATAGTGGTTCTCGAAACCTTTCAGCCCCACAACTTCAATCGCTGCTTGAACAATCGCTTCTCGGCCCTCTTTTGGAGTTTTGTGCAGCTCAAGTAGAAGTTCGACATTGCGCTTAACGGTCCGCCATGGGAAGAGCGTTGCATCCTGAAACACGTATCCGATGTTTGCGCGGTCGACCTTCACCTCACCCGATGTTTGTTTGAGCAGCCCCGAAGCGATTTTGAGCAACGTTGATTTGCCGCAACCCGAAGGTCCTACAACCGTAACGAATTCACCCTTGGAAACGTCGAAGGAGACATCGTCAATAGCTTTTGTCCCATCAGGGAACTGCATCGAAAGGTTTTGAAACGAAACGGTCGGTGCGTTTGGGCTTAGGGCCATGTTCACTCCTGGATGGTGGTTGTTACAAGCTATGCGATTGGGTTTTGCTTCGCGGTTCCAAAACTGCCTTTTTGAGTCGGCAGCGTTTCAGGTCTATCAAATGCTCTGTTCAAATCGCATTTTGACCGAACATCGAAGGTGAACTGCCCTACCTTGGAATTCTCGGCGTTATATTGATACCATCAATGCTGTTGGTCACATCAAACCGGTGTTGTTTCTCTGCCTGAGTTCCAGGTCGGGTCGATATCCCAATTCTCTAAAGGAGAAACCTATGCGGAAAAAAATGTCCGTCGCAGTAGGCGGCGCTTTGGTTGCTGTCGCTGCGCTTACGCCTCTCGTGGCTCATGCTGCCACCAAGAAGGCAACCAAGCCCGCCGCTTCGGCTGGATCGTTGGCTGGCGTGTGCCCGGCGAACATCGTCATTCAAACCGATTGGTTTCCAGAGGCTGAGCACGGTGCGCTCTACCAACTGATTGGTGCCGATTACAAGATAGACACCAAGAAGAAGATTGTGTCCGGCAGCCTCGTATCGAAGGGCAAAAAGACAGGCGTAAACGTTGAAGTGCGAACTGGTGGACCAGCAATTGGCTACGCAGGACCTTCCGCTGTAATGGCGACCGACTCAACAATCACCATGGGGTACGACTACACCGGATCGGCAAGTCTCTGGAAGAAGCTTCCGATGATCCAAGTTGTTGCACCGTTAGAAAAGAATCCGCAGATGATCATGTGGGATCCAGCTACCTATCCAAATGTAAAGACGATCGCCGATCTTGCAAAGGCCGGGGTCTCAATCAACGTATTCGCCAAATCGGTAATGTCGAGCTTTATCGCTGACGGCATCGTCCCCGACAAGTTGGTTGACCCCTCCTACGACGGTTCGCCCGCACGCTTTATTGCTGCTGGTGGAAAGATCGCTCAACAGGGATTTGCTTCGGCCGAACCTTACTCATACAAGAACGACTTTAAAGAGTGGGGCAAGGATGTTGCCTTCCAGTTGTTCTTCGATGCCGGATACCAAGACTACTCCCAGACGCTTGCCGTTCGACCTGGTGACCTTGCCAAGCTTCGTCCTTGTTTGAAGAAGTTTGTGCCAATCGTGCAGCAGGCACAGGTTGATTACGCCGGAGCCCCAGACCGTGCCAACGCCATCATCATTGATGCAGTTGCGCAGTACAAAGACTCGTGGGTTTACGGTAAGGGTATGGCCGATTTCTCCGTAACGCAGCAGAAGAAGATTGGCTTGATCTCAAATGGTCCAGACAAGACCCTTGGCAACTTCGATATTCCACGCGTTCAGAAGTTCATCGACCAGATGGTCAAGAGCGGAGACTTCAAGGACATCCCTGCCGGTTTCAAGGCCGAGCAAATGGTGACCAATGAGTTCATCGATCCAAAAATCGGCCTCAAGTAATTCTGCTTGACACCTTTGTGAATTCGGTTGCTGGTCTTTAAGACCGGCCCAACTGAACAGCTACTTCCCTAACGTATGAGGACCGGTGCGCGAAGCGATTCGCTCACCGGTCCTTTTTATGGCGCAACGTTTTGTGCACTAAGAGTGGCGCAGGTCTCTGAGGGCAGCCGAACGGGTACTGGGTCTCCCCGAAGATCCGGGCATTGATGCAAAAACCTCTTCTCCCAAATGGTCAAAACGGCTAACCAACCAACGAGCCTACGATTGAGGGGCGCCGCGGAGACACCTAGGCCGTATGAAAGGTTTGCTCGTGGTCTGGTCTCGCCCTGTCCCGCTGATTGGTGACGCGTCATCAGCTAGCGAGCGAAATGCCGATCCGATGGGTTGGGCATTTAGCAAAGCGGACCGAGAAAGCTTGTACGCAATTGTTGGCGCTCGGCGTGATGTGCGGCGGTTTCGGCCCGATCTCGTGCCCGATGAGATAGTCAGCAGGATTCTTACAGCTGCGCACCAGGCTCCCTCGGTCGGGCAGTCGCAACCGTGGCGTTTCATCATGGTGAACAATCCTGAAACCCGTGAGCGGGCCGCTTGGATTCCGGATCGCGAACGCATTGCTCAGGCAAAGTTGTTGGAACCCCAAGCGGCACGTCAACTGCTCGACCTTCAGCTTGAGGGTCTTCGCGAGGCCCCGCTGGGCATCGTGGTCTGCTGCGATCGACGTGTGCCGGCGAGCGGTGTGCTTGGCCGATCAACCTTTGTCGATGCCGACATGTGGTCTGCGGCGTGTGCCATCCAAAACCTGTGGCTGGCTGCGCGGGCTGAGGGTTTGGGCGTGGGCTGGGTAACGCTTTTTCCGCCGAAGGAGCTTAAAGAGCTGGTTGGTCTTCCGGAAGGTGTTGAAACCCTCGGTTGGTTGTGTGTTGGTTGGCCTGATGAGCGTCCTCCCGAGCCAGGGTTAGAGCGAGCGGGCTGGTCGAAAAAGATGGCCCTTGAAGACGTTGTCATTCAAGGGAACTGGTTTGGCGCCACCTGGTCGGGATCGCACAGTTCTGGGTTTGACCATGTGAACAACGCTGTGTTCGCCGACAGTTCCGAGTCTGGAAGTTTTACCGATAACCGCACGGTCGCTGGCAGTTCTGAGCCCACAGGTCGGGGTAGTCAAGATGCGCCGTGTTTGGAGGGTCCGGCCGGTGTGACGGGGCCTGGGCGCCCTGCTCCCATTTCACGGTTGCGTGCTCCAAACCCTTTCGAAGTTGTTGCTCCTCGCGACCAACGGGACACGCTGCTCACGCCTCCCGGCTCGCTTGGTGTATTGGACCGTGCCGTTGATCGACTAACCGCTCTTGGTCACCCGATGCAAACAACGGCATGTCTCGTGCTGGTCGCCGGTGATCATCAAGTAAGTGAACTTGGTATCACTGCCTATAAACGTTCACTTACTGCCGAGTTGTTGAGCGCCGCCCAAGCTGGTTCCTCGATTGGGGTGGCGACGGCTACCAATGCGCAGTTTGGTTCAATCGTGATTGATGCAGGATCAACAACAGGGGATCTGCTGAACACCGATCCGCTCAGCCGAGATCGAGTCGATGAGCTTGTCGAAGCTGGACGACTGACCGGCATCGGTGCGGCTGAGCGTGGAGTAGTTTTGCTTGGTGAGATTGGGATGGGCAACACGACTGTCGCAGCAGCACTAAGTGCGCAGATCTTAGGTGTACCTGCTTTTGTCGTTGTTGGCCTTGGCTCGGGTTCAGATTCGGCAATGTTGGATCGAAAACGCGACGTTGTTCATTCGGCGCTAGCTCGAGTTCGTAGCGAGCACGGGGCAGAACTCGATGATCCATTCATGCTTCTTGGCTGTCTGGGAGGCCCGGAGTTTGCTTATCTAACCGGTGTAGTTCTTGGTGCCGCGCAAGCCGGACAAGCGGTGGTTCTTGATGGCATGGCGACGACCGTTTCTGCGCTCCTAGCCTCAATGATCGAACCAGCCATAAGCGCGCATTTGATCGCCGGGCAGCGCAGCAGGGAGCAGGCTCACTCCGACCTGCTCGGACGACTTGGTCTCGAACCGCTTCTCGATCTTCGTATCCGCGCAGGAGAAGGAGTCGGAGCAGTTCTCGCCGCACAATTGCTCTTCACCGTCCTGGCCACCAGAAAAACCACCGCCAGCTTTTCGTAAGTCGGGAACCCTTAACGTGGGTTCCGAAACTCTTGAAGAAATGCTCGTTTGTCGATTGCGATCCGAACGATTGCTCCGCCGCCCCGAGCATCATCGACGGCTTGACTATGCCACGTATCGGAGCTGCCGGTCATATGAATATTCCGAAGCGCAAGCAATTGCAGGCTCCGTGAAAACTCTTCAAAAGGCTCAGTCGAATCGTTAATCGCATCTTTGATGGCCTGGACGCAGGCATTGGCGGTGCCTGCGTCAATTTCGCCGTGGATTGGCAAGATGGGCGCGTTGATCCTTATCTGGGCAGGTTCGTCGGCTCAAGCGCTTGTAGCCAGGCGGTGGGCAGCGGGGTCGAAGCGCGGACAGTATCTATCGATCAAGCTAAGCAACAAAGGCCGCTCTTGGTGGAGCGGCCTTCGTGAGGTTCTGTGAACCGGTGGGCCGAGGCTCCAGGGTTTACGCCGTGCGGGGATCGGGGGCTTCGGTGTCGATGTCGAAGCGGGCGATGGCCTTGGCTACGACACTGGAGGTAACGATGCCTTCGAGGGACAACGCATGCAGGGTGGTGACCACTACGTGGGCGGCGTCGGTTTCGAAGTGGCGACGCAACGCAGCCCGGGTATCGGAGCGGCCGTAACCATCGGTACCCAGCACGTGGAAACGATCGGATCCACCAGGGATGAATCGGGCCACTTGCTCAGGCACGATCTTCATGAAATCGCTCACCGCAACAACGGGGCCCTCTGAAAGTGAATCCAGTACCTGGGTGACATAAGGAACCCGAGCGACATCGGTTGGGTGCAAACGATTCCAACTCTCGGTGGCCAGAGCTTCTTCACGCAACGCCTTATACGAGGTAGCACTCCACAGTGAGGCACCTACGCCGTACTCGTCGGCCAAGATTTGTTGGGCTTCGATCGCTGCGGAATACGCCGTTCCCGAGAAGATGATCGTCGCTTTCGCTGAGGCATTTTTCGGTGCCTCAGCAAACAGGTACAAACCACGCACAATGTCGGCGGGAGTAACTCCAGATGGGCGGGCGGGCATCACATAGTTCTCGTTGTAGAGCGTTATGTAATAGAACACGTCTTCAGGGGAAGCACCGTACATGCGCTCTAAACCGTCGGCGATAATGGCCGCTAATTCGTAGGCGAACGCAGGATCGTAGGTGGCAATATTCGGAATGGTCGAAGCCAATACCAGCGAATGACCGTCTTGATGCTGCAAGCCCTCACCGTTGAGCGTGGTGCGTCCAGCAGTGGCACCGAGCATGAAACCCTTGCCGCGGGCGTCGCCAAAGGCCCAGCAAAGGTCGCCAGTACGCTGGAATCCGAACATCGAATAGAAGATGTAAAACGGAATCATGGGGGTGCCGTGTGTGGCGTAGGCCGTTCCCGCAGCGGTAAATGAGGCCATGGCGCCAGATTCGGTGATGCCTTCTTCAAGAATCTGTCCGCTAACGGCCTCGCGATACGAGAGCATCATGTCGGCATCTACCGGGTCATACTTTTGCCCGAATGGTGCATAGATTTTGACCTCTTTGAACAGGCCGTCCATGCCAAAGGTTCTGGCTTCATCGGGGATAATGGGAACAACGTTTTGGCCAATGACATCGTCACGCAGCAGCGAGCGAATCATACGTGCAAATACCATTGTGGTACTCACCGCATTGCGACCCGATCCGCCGTCGAACTCGTTGAACACATCGCTGGTAACCGCTGGAGTTATCAGTGGCTTGGCACGAATAACTCGTGAAGGTACGGCACCATCAAGGGACCGGCGACGTTGCCGCAGGTACACCATCTCCGGCGAATCTTGAGCAAAGCGCACATACGGAGGATCGTCGTTTACGAAATCGCTCTCGGCAATCAGGTCCTCTAGGTGCAGTGTGGTGCGCACACCCATGAGGGTTTCCTTGCCGAGTTTTTTGATTTGGTGCGAAGAGTTACGGCCTTCAACATCGGGGCCGAGCGTCCAACCTTTAACCGTTTTCGCCAAGATAACGGTGGGTTGACCCTTGTGATCAACGGCGGCTTTGTAGGCAGCGTAAAGCTTGCGGTAATCGTGTCCTCCGCGGGGAAGGTTGCGAAGATCCTCATCGGAGAGATGCTCAACCATTTTGCGCAGGCGAGGATCGGGACCAAAGAAGTGCTCACGAATGTACGCGCCAGTCTCCACGGCGTACTTTTGGAATTCGCCGTCCACGGTGGAGTTCATCTTGTTGAGCAGTACACCATCTTTGTCTTGGGCGAGTAAGGCATCCCACTTGCCGCCCCACACAACCTTGATGACGTTCCAACCAGCACCACGGAACACGGTTTCCAGTTCCTGCATAATTTTGCCGTTACCGCGCACCGGGCCATCGAGACGCTGCAGGTTGCAGTTGACCACGAAGATCAAATTGTCGAGCTGTTCGCGCCCGGCCAAGCTAAGCGCGCCTAGTGATTCTGGTTCGTCGGTTTCGCCGTCGCCCAGGAACGCCCAAACCCGTGAGTTCGACGTATCGGTTACGCGGCGGTTCAACAGGTAACGATTGAACCGGGCCTGGTAAATGGCGTTGATTGGGCCGAGGCCCATCGAAACCGTGGGGAATTCCCAAAAATCCGACATGAGCCGGGGGTGTGGGTAGCTCGAAAGGCCGTTGCCTTCGATTTCCATACGGAAATTGTCCAGCTGTGCTTCGGTGAGCCGACCTTCAAGAAAGGCACGGGCGTAAATCCCTGGGGATGCATGACCCTGAAAGTAGATCTGATCGCCCGAACCCCCGTCGTCCTTACCGCGGAAGAAGTGGTTAAACCCAACTTCCACCAACGATGCCGACGACGCAAACGTAGCAAGGTGGCCGCCGATGCCTTCAGCCTTATGGTTGGCACGAACCACCATGGCCATAGCGTTCCAACGAACCACGGCACGGATTCGGCGTTCCATTGCTTCATCGCCGGGGAACCATGGTTCCTGTTCTGTGGCGATGGTATTGATGTAGGGAGTGCTGACCAGCGAGGGAAGCCCAATCTGGAGCTCTTTGGCCCGCTGAAGTAGGCGGTTCATGAGGAGCTGCGCACGGGTTTTACCGTGCGTCGCGACGATCGCATCAAGCGATTCGAGCCACTCCTGGGTCTCGGTTGGGTCGGTATCGGGCAACTGGCGGGCAAAACCGTCAAATATCACGTGGTACATGCTTTCACGCTGGGAGCCCCTTTGTTTGAGGTCGGGGCCAAAAAGTCAAATCGAACACTCCTCAGACTGTTTCACGACGGATTTCGTCACATCGAACACAGCAGGTCCCCGATCCGGCTTTCCAGTCGGAAAAAAGACGTTCTGGGGGACTCGAAGCGGAGCGCAGATGTGGCGTGTCAGCAATGAGGAGTCGAGCGTCACGTGCATTTTCTCGTTGGCCGACGGGATTTCTCACAGAATGGTCCTCACGAGGAAGCAGCAAGGGTGATTGCACGTTACGTTCGAGAGGCGCGAATCTCGGCAAGGCGTCGGCGGACGAAGGCAGTGCCCGCGGTTCCATCGACCAGCGGGCGGGTGTCGAGGAGGGCTTGATTCGTGCGGTTGAAAACGTCGGCCGTTGCACGGCTTGATGAGGTGGTAAGTCCACTGATGATCCATCGCAACGTTGACGCTGCCGATGCGATAGCCGGATCAGCCCAGGTATAGCCAGCGGGGTAGGGTTCGGCGGTTTCATCGACGGAGACTCGGGCTGAGGGAACCAACCAAGAGTTTTGGTGCGACATAAATGCAAGGTTCCCGGAATACTCCGTAGCGATGGTGGGAATGCCTTGGGCCATGGCTTCGAGCATGAGTAAGCCGTAACCCTCGGAACGATGCAGCGAAGCAACTACGTCGAGCGACGAAATATATGCGCGCTGATCTTGGGGTGAAAGATGCTGCTCAAGCAAAACGATATCGGGCCGTCCCGCACTTGCGCTGCGCACCCGATCAGCATCATCAGGTGTTGCGCCGGGATTGATTGCCTTGATGACAAGCCATGGGCCGAGGTTCGAAGAGCGAGTGGTTCCATGCAGTTCTAAACCCGATGCGTCGCTTTGGCTCGCGCCGAACTCGATATCTGCTCCAGCGCGATGCTCAGCCTCGAAATCAGAAACGACACTGGGATCTGGATTCAGGATTGCAACGCCGTCGGCACGTTGCCAAGGAATTGAGAACGGCTTTGGGAAGGCTTTGGTGAATGCGTCGATGAGGCCGAGCGGGTTTTTTCTGGCGATGCGGCTGGCGTAATCGAACGCGAAACCGATAACGAGGCCCCGCGCTGCATCGTTGGGCATGCCCAGTCGGATTCGGGTCGCGGCTCGTTCGGCGCTCGTCGGCACAGGTTGTCCCAATGGCACAGGATTTCCCACCGTCACCGGTTGTCCCAACGGTAGATCCATGCCAAGGGGGAGGATGTGGACGGGGAAGTTGGGCGGGGCGGCGTTGCGGACGGCGGTGGCTACGAATTCGCTGGTGACCCAAACCTCGTCGAGGTGTTCGAGACCGCTGGCCATCTCGGGAGTGAGTTGTTCGAGCTCCCAAAACCACAGGCCGATCCGGTAGCGCCCATGCAGCGAAGCACCTCCTATGGCCCTGGTGAGCCGAGCAGTTTCGGCACCGTTCACGCAGAGGATGGCGATGTCGTGGTTAAACGACTCAGACCTTTGGTTGTTGCCGGATATCGAGTTTCTAATCGTCGCGGTTTCCGGCGGTGAGTTTGGAGACATCGAACGGGCGACCGTACCGGTGTTCGACAAACCTATGTCGGGATCGGGGTTAGTGGCGAGGCCGGAGCCGATGTCAATGTCAATGTCAATGTCAATGTCAATGTCAATGTCGGGGTCGGTCTGGGCACCAGTCTCGGATTCGATCGCCTTGTTGCGATCCGAATGAGGAGCAACTTGGGTGTTCGTACGTCGCTTGTCTTCTACGACTGCCAGAGGATCCGGCCACGGGTAGGCGAGGGGAGAACCTATGTGGTTATAGGGTCGGGCGAGGGTGAGTTCATTGGCGAGTTCTAACAACGAGACGAGTCGCCGTGCCGCTTCGCCGAGGCCGAGGGTCGCCCGCAGATAACCGTAGAGCTGCACGCCGGGGGAGAGAGCGGGAGGAGGGCCGGTTGGTGGGGGAGCGATGAGGTCAGTGATGCCGACGGTCGCCGCAGGAATTAGAGCATCGGGGCAACTACATTCCGCGGCCGCAAAATGGTAAGCCCACAGACGAAACCGTTGGGCAGCGTCGGGATCGAGGAACATGCCGGGGAAGGTTTCCAAAAGATCGGTTCGCTCCCGCCAAATTTCGGTGAGGTAGCGCCCAGCCGGGTCTTGGGACGTCACCTCGTTGAGCCAGTCGACAAGTTCATTCTCAGCCCTGGGGACGGATTCGCCCGCAGCCTTTGCCCGCTCCAGAACTCGCCGGGCCCGAGGATCATGGCTTAGGTCTTGTGCGGAGCTCCTATGCTGCTTTCCGTTCATCGGATCACCGTTCATCGGATCACCGCTCATCGGGTCTGCGAGTGCGGTCGCCAGGTTGGGCGTGAGGGGTGCAGCGAAAGGTGGAGGCGGTGGAATTCGCCACTAACCCCACTTTTTTCACTGGGCTGGTTAAAAAACTGCCCTTACTGGCGAATTTTTCCAACAGGGGCGCCCCGCCGACGGTCGGTCCTATTTGCCAAGTCATCCTGGCAATGTAGCCAATGAGTGCGGCAATCCGTGCCAAGCGCTGGCCAAGGGCGGCCCAGGATAGGGAACCTGAAGCCCAAGATCGTGCCGCGAAGGCCAATCTGGACCCGGAGCAACCGCCAAACCTCTGCCCAACCATCTGCCCAACCAGTCGCTGAACCAACGCAAACCTGGACCGGACCTGGGTGATCGTGGAGTCGTGACCACTGGTGCAGGAAAGCGTGAGTCATTGCATAGTGTTTGATCCCAGTCCCTAGTACGAACGCGGGAAGTGCCACCAAGTCACTACGCAATGATTTACGTGCAAACGCACTGTTTTGAATGTCGTGACCACTATTTTCAATAGAGTGAGGTCATGGCAAAGGGGGCTTCCACTTGATCGGATTCGGGCCCTGTGTTTGGAGCTTCCCGGCACGTCGGAGAAACTCAGTCACGGCATGCCGACGTTCTTTGCCGGCAAGAAGGTCTTCGTGAACTGGGTCGACAACCATCACAACGACGGCAACATAGGGATTTGGTGCGCGGCCCCAGCAGGTGTGCAAGAGGCGTTGATCGATGAGGAGCCGGAGCGATTCTTCCGTCCGCCCTATGTGGGGGTTCGCGGCTGGCTTGGGGTGCGCCTCGTGAAGGATGTGGATTGGGACGAGACCGCCAACATCGTGCTTGATGCTTACCGTTGCATCGCCACGCCGACCCTGCTGAAACAGCTCTACTCGCCTGGGTGACGTTGCCGGTTGCTGGTTGGTTCCGATCGCACTGACTTTGACCAAAATTGCGGGGCTCGGACGGAGTGTCGAAAGGGTGGCAGGTTGAAAATGTCGCCCATTAATAACCGCATATTTCTCATAGCTAGTGCATGTGCGCATAAATCACTGCGCAGTGTCCTGGTGGCACTTTCCGCGTTGGTGCTAGCAACTGAGGTCAAAACACTACGCAATGACTTACGCTTCCCTGCACTAGTGAGAAAAACAGGCTTAGTGGGCGACATTTTGTTTCCCACCCTGAGCTTGAGTGCCGTCAGCCAGGCGGGTTGACCGTGTCGCTGGCCCAGCCGAATCGGAGTGAGCTGGCCCGTAGAGGCGTGATTGCGCTGCCGTGGGCAACTACGGTCTAGGACAATGTCCGCCGAAGAGTCGAGAATGCTGAACCGAGCCGACGGGAACCTACCGGTATCGGTTGATGCGCCCCAGCCCGACCACACCCCTCCTGCGAAGGCGACGGGTGTGGTGTTCATTGCGCAGAGCCCAGATCGAATGGCCTTAAGTGTGTCGGCGCTCCTTGAGCAAACGCCATTTGATGTCGTTGTTGGTGTGTTGTACCCGCTGTACATTCCCACGTTCAATGCCCTCGCCGCCCGTCACGGTGATCGGTTGAGTGTGCGTACCGTCGGCTCGGTCTCGCAGTTGATCAATGAAACCTACGAGCAGCGCCACACCTCGATCATTGTGATTGACGATGCCGTGGTCCTCCCGCCCGATCCCTTCGCAACCGCACTGCAGTGGATCGATGATGATCTGCGAGTCGCAACTGTTTCGTTTCTCTCCAATGCCTCGGGTTCGCTCTCGTTTCCCATCCGCAATCACCCCGAAGATCGCGCGCCCGATGGTCAAGACGAGGTGTCGATCACCCGCCGCCTTCGTGCTTTAAACCCACCAGCAAAACCAACCCCCATCACCTACGCAACAGGTGCTGTAGTAATCCTATCCGCCGGATCATTGAGTGCGGTCGGCAATCTGGAAGCCCCTGCATCGGCCCGTTTTGATGTGGCCATCGCGGATTTCAGCGCACGGTCGCGAGCCAAAGGTTTCGTCGATTTAGTTGATACGTCCACATACGTTCTGCGCCCATCGGACGTTGCGGTTGATCCCATCGCTGGCTCTGTTACGGATTCTCTGACGCCCGATGACCTCGGTTGGTTGCTGCACCGCCATCGTTCGCTGATTGGGTTTGTCGACTCTGAGCGGACGGCTTCGGAAACCCCCTTCGCCCTGGCCCACCAAGTTGCTGCTGTGAAGGTCAGAGGGATACGCGTACTTATCGATGGGTCCTGCTTCGGCCCCAATGAAGTTGGCACGCAAGTCGCAACTTCGCACACAATCCGTGCACTTAGTAATCACCCCGACGTTCGTGAAGTGTGCGTAGCCCTCCCCGGCCCGATTCCTCACTACGCGGCGGCCACGCTTACGGGCCCGAAAGTGAACGCCCGGCAAGCAGCTGCCCATGAGCTCGGAGTTTTTGGTGCTGTGGATGTGGCGTTCCGTCCGTATCAATCAGTCCCCGGTTGGCCGCTCGACGCATGGCGTGGCGCCGCACCAAGATTTGGCATCAGCATCCTCGACACGATTGCCTTCCACAATGGTGGCTATTTTGCTGATTCAGGTCAGTGGATGGCATACCGTGCTGCGCAGCTCGAAGCCGTTCGTGCCGCCGATTTTGTGACGGTGATTTCTGATGATGTGATTGGCCAAATGCGCCTTCACGGTTTTCCAGTTCCCAATGAGCGCATACATTCAATCCCTCTCGGCACCGAGCATCTCGACGCTAACCAACCTGCCACGGTGCCGGCGGAACTCATGGCCCGTGGATTCACCGTCGGCTCGTTCGCCTTGTGTCTAGGTGTGAACTACTCGCACAAGAATCGCGAACTGGCCCGCGACGCGCACGCAATAGTACGTGCACGTGGTTTCGATTTGGCCTTGGTGATGGCCGGCGCCTCGGTTCCACATGGCACCACCCGTGTGCTTGAAGGAAGAGTAGCTCCTAGTGATGCAACCTACGTTCTGCCCGAGGTTTCCTCCGCCGAACGCAACTGGTTGCTCCGACATGCATCACTGGTTTGGTATCCCACCTCGGCTGAAGGGTTCGGTTTGGTTCCGTTCGAAGCCGCAGCGTTTGGTACGCCCACCGTTGCCGTCGGATTTGGACCGGTTGAAGAACTGGCCTTTGCCCGAAGTGGCACGAACCGGGTTTCTCGGGCTGGTGACTTGGCTTTTACTGGGAGTACCCAGTTAGCTGACGCAATGAACTTCGCCACGGATGGCACGCAGCGTGAATTAAAGCAGGCATCGCTGCGGGATTCGTCGACAGAAGAAGCGTTTGAACGAACCGGTGTGGCAGGCCGAGTCGATCGCTATGGAACCGACGTGCCGAGGTTGGCTCGTGACTGGTCACCCGAAGCGCTCGCCGAAGTGGCCATTGCCTTCCTGAGCGATCCGGATCTAGCCCGCCGTCACTGCGCAGCTCTCAACGAGGCTGGCCGCCACTACTCCTGGTCACGCACTGCCGATGCGCTCGTTGAGACTTTCCGTGAATCTCTCAGCCAACCTCGTCGGTAGCAGAGCGACGGGTAGGGCGGGACCGGGCAAACGTTCCGTGCAGGTGATCAACGGATTGCCGGAAGGTCTTTGCCGCTGCTTCGACCGGGTTCATCGGTTGAACGCCAAAAAAGGTTTCTGACTTCCGATCATCCAAAACCACCCAACAAGTGCGCCGTGATTGGGCTTGTTGGGTGGCTGTCTGTCTTGTTCAAATAGTTTTGCCGACCTGTCCTACCCAGTAGTCAGCTTGGCTTCATGAGCTGCTACTTGTTATGCGTAGAAAGGGTTGGCTCCACTTTGGTGATCGGTCACGTCAAACACGTTCGCGATCTCCGGCACGTTCTGCTTGATAGCGACTTCGATGCCTTGCTTGAGGGTGGCCTTCGACATGGCGCAACCCTGGCAGCCGCCGCCCATGGTGATGAACGCAGTGTCGCCGTCGACGGCAATCAGCGTGGCGAATCCACCGTGCGACGCAATCGAGGGGTTGACCTGATGCTCGATGACGGCCTGAATTTTGGCGACGATCGGTCCTTCCAAATTGCCGCTCGGCGCTACCGCGACCGGAGCCTCGGGCTTCTTGGGCTCATTGGGATTGGAGAGCACCATGCCGGAACCATCAGTGGCGATATCGAGGGTTGCACCACGAAGCTTGTCCACGCTTGATGCTGGGATCACTACGCGCAGATCGCCACGGTGCACAATCGTGTCAGCAATAGCTGCTTCGGCGACAGGCTGGAAGTACATCTCGTAGGTGAAC
>JAYTWN010000234.1:0-5092 GCA_043743435.1 Acidimicrobiia bacterium | reverse complement strand
TGGCCTCTGCGAGCCTCCCCAGCTTCGATCCGCGAGATTTTGTAGACGGAATTAGCGAAGAGAACTACGCCAAGCTGATCGACCCGAGCCGACATTCACCGCTTACCAACCGGGTGGTTGCCGGTAACTACGCACCGGGATCAACCTTCAAAATCGTCACAGCGGTCGCGGCCCTGAAAACGAAAAACGGTGACAAGCCCATGATCACGCCGTACTCGACCTATGACGACATTGGGTACTTTCGGGTTCCGTCGTTGTGTAAAGACAACAACAAATGTCAATGGAACAATGCCGGCAAAGCACCGCTTGGGCGGCTCAGCTTGCAAAGCGCCATCAGACTTTCTAGCGATGCCTATTTCTATAAGCTTGCATATGATTTTTATCAAATCGATTTTCCCAACAACATAGAAAACATCCAAAAAACCGCACGGGAGTTTGGGTTCGGAAAACGAACCGGAATTCGTTTGCCCGAAGAGTCAGCAGGGATCGTTCCTGATAAGGCTCGCTTAGCCCGACTCCACAAAGAAGCTCCTGCAAAGTTTCCCCGAGGCAAGTTCCAGCTCGGCGATACCATCAACGGCGCTATTGGTCAGGGAGACACGCTCGTTACGCTCTTGCAACTATCCCGTGCCTACGGTGCGCTCGCCAACGGGGGAGTCGTTGTAGAAGCCCGTATCAACTTCGATGAAAAAGACATCGCCCGATCCCGGGACCCGCTCGAGGCACAATCAGGGTTCCCGGCCGCCACGCCCAGCACGACAACAACCACAACCATAAAAACGGGACCTCCTCCAACGGTGAAACCAGGAGAGGAGGCATTCTTGCGTGGAAGCGGTGCCGCCGGAAACGTGTCAATATCTGAAGAAACCACCGTGCCCACGGTAACTGAGCCGCCCATTGTGATCCCTGAGCGCTCAACCACCACAGTGGCGCCGGTTGCGCTAACCCCAATCGTTGTCAACCAGATCGATCTGCCCGACGAGATCCGCAACCCCATGATGCTCGGTCTTCAAGACGTTGTTCGTGCCCGGGGCGGAACGGCCGTCAAAGCCTTTATCGGGTTCCCCCTTTCGCAGTTTCCGATCGCCGGAAAAACTGGTACCGCAGAACGTTCAAAAAAGCAGGACAACGCTTTGTTCGTGGGCGTAGGACCCGTGCAAAACCCGAAGTACGTGGTCGCTGCGGTCATCGAAGAAGGTGGATACGGACGTCAAACCGGCGCCCTAGTACGTCGAATGTTCGAAGGTCTTGGCGGCTTCACGGTAAACCCAGTGCGGACGGTCCAAGACAAGTCCAGGGAGCAGTAACAAACATGGTTGACCTCAGTCGCTCCGCCGCTATGTCGCGCGGTTCATCATCAAATCGAGTCTCAACCTCAAGCTTTTCCTGGCGAAACGTTGATGCGATTTTGCTTACTGTTGTTGTGGCACTCTCGGGCTTTGGGTTGCTGATGATCAGCTCGGCAACCAGGGAGGCGCTGAAGGCTCAGGAACTCGATCCAAACCGATACCTGAAAAAGCAAATCATGTTCATGGTGGTTGGGCTGGGGGTAATGCTTGCCGTTGCCGCCTCAGACCTTCGATCTCTCCTCGACTACTCGCCGATTTTCTATGGCGTGTCGATTATTTCACTAGCGGGGTTGTACTTCGTCGCGGCGAAAAGGGGATCGCAAGGTTGGTACGACATCGGTGTCTTCCAACTCCAACCTGCCGAGTTCAGCAAAATTGTGGTCATGCTCGTGTTGGCTAACTATGTCAGCGAGCAACAAGGCTTGGTCGATCTGCGGCGACTTTTTGCCGTTCTAGCCATAACGGGGCTCCCTGCAGGAATGATCTTTCTCCAACCCGACCTCGGCTCTGCCCTTGTGTACTTTTGTGTGATGCTCGCGGTCTTGTGGGTCGGTGGGACCCGTGGCAGCCACGTTGCTTCGGTGATAGGAACGGGAACCGCCGCCGTATTTATTGGACGAAGGTTCGGTTTTGTCCGCGACTACCAATGGCGACGCCTGACCGCATTTCTCGACGGGAGCGCAAACACTCGCGACGACGGCTACAACGTGCTCCAATCCAAAATTGCCGTTGGTTCCGGCGGCCTACAGGGGCAAGGTTTGTATCACGGTACCCAAACCAGCTACGGCTTCATTCCTGAGCGCCAAACCGACTTTATTTTTAGTGTGATCGGCGAGCAACTTGGCTTGGTCGGTGGATGCCTGGTTCTCGTGCTGCTGATGATTCTGTGTTTACGGATTTGGCGGATCGCTGTGACTGCCCGAGAGACGGCTGGCACGCTCGTTTGTATTGGGGTTCTGGCCATGTTTGTCTTCCAAACCTTTCAAAATGTTGGTATGACTATTGGCATCATGCCTGTAACAGGAATCCCGCTTCCCTTTGTCTCCTACGGAGGATCGTCGACCATTACTGCCTTTGCCGGAATTGGGCTGGTCCTAAACGTGGCGCGCCAACGTTAGATCGGGTTCCGACCGGTAAGAACCCGTTAGATCAGACCTAGGTTGCCGGTTCGGCTTGCCGGTTGGTAAGGAACCCGCAGACGGGACTCGAAGCGGTGATGGGGCCCGTCAGATCAGACAAAGGTTGCCTGCCGTGGTCGAAGAGGCGAACAGCGATAGGGTGCACCTGTGCCTTTGGTCATCGTTTTCTTGCTGCTCGGGACTTCGTGTCTCGTTTCGCACTTTCGGATGCCTCGGCGTTCACCGTTTTTGCATCATGCATCACGTCAACTCGTACTTCTCGCACCCGGTGTGGCGCCCAAGGATTTCTCGACTTCGTTCGAGCAAAAAGTGCCTGCCCCACGCTTGAGAATTGCTGCGGAGCCTAAAGGTTCCGCCCTCGAAAGGTTTTTCAATGTCGGATTCACCCGATCCCAGGTCATCGGCAGGTTCCTTTTCAACAGTCCCCACACCAACGGTTCTCACGCCAAGTTCCGCTTCAATGCCTCCACCCCAAGCAAGCGGCCAAACGGACGGAATCTCGAGTTACGCAGGAGCTTCGTCAGATCCATCCCAAGCCACTGAGGTAGGCAACGACTCTGCAAACCGTCGACGTGGATCAAGGGGAGGTCGGAAGCGCCGTTCGGGATCAGGTTCTGCATTGGGACCGGTTTCTAACTCGGAAGGTCCGGCGGCCGACGACTCGGGACAATTCTCGAAGAGTCCCGACCCAGGGGAGTATGACCGTCGCCCAGCGGATCTTCCCGACTCACCATTTGAAGGCGTTGCCTCACCGGAAGCTGCGGCTCGAGCCGAAGTCCGTCCTCGGATCGGGGACAGTCGTCCTGGGACCCAAACCTCAGTGCCTCCAATCACTGTGGCCGAGAGTATCCGGGACTCCTCAACATTGGTCCCGGGCGACGTTGAAGCAGAAGCGGTCAAAGCCGATACCGATACGCCTCGAAGCGGTAACGCTCGGCCAGGCCGTCGCAGTGGCCGCTCAAAAGGTGGTCGCACCGATGACCCAGATCGATCGAAGGAATCGGGTGGACTCACACCTCGAGGACCCCGGCCTAGCCGTTCCGAACGTATAGCTGCAGCGCTTGACGATGAGGGGGCCGAGGGAAACGAAACGCCCCAGGTGCAGGGCGAGTCCCGCAACCCAGGGCAAAACAGCCCAAAACGGGAAAAGCAAGCCGCAAGGTCCGGACTCGGGACAAATCTTGAGAGGTCCGGACTCGGGACAAGTCTTGAGGAGCCATCAACGGAAACCTCCAGCGGAGACGGTCCACGAAAGGGCCGTCGCGGCGGAAACACGCCAAAACCCCGGGGGCGTAGTAGCTCCCATGCAGCTGAGGTCATCGAACGTCCGAGGGGTCGCGAACGCAATGGTCGACCGGTCGGTCGGTTCCTCATGTGTGTTCACGCGCACCCCAAAGCTACGCAGATCGCCGTGCTTGAGGGCCGGTCGCTCATCGAGCATTACGTTAGCCGTCCGACCGATAACGCCAACCAGATCCACGGCAACATCTACCTAGGGCGCGTCCAAAACGTGCTGCCCGGTATGGAAGCAGCGTTCGTTGACATCGGTACGCCGAAGAACGCCGTTGTCTACCGAGGAGATCTGCAATTCGACGCTGGTGATATCGAATCATCGGGAAAAAAGAAGGACGACGTTCGCATTGAACAAGTCCTCAAAAACCGTCAGTTGGTGCTCTGTCAAGTTACCAAGAACCCCATTGGCTCCAAAGGCGCCCGGCTCACCCAGGATGTTTCCATTCCTGGCCGTTTCGTGGTGCTCGTCCCCAACTCCGACACCTACGGAATTTCGAAGCGCCTCGGCGACGACGAACGCAAACGACTTCGCCGAATCCTTGATGAAATCCGTCCGGAAACCCACGGTCTGATCGTCCGCACCGCAGCACAAGGCGCCACCCCCGACGAACTACAACGCGACGTGGCCCTGTTGCTGCGCCAATGGGAAGCCATCGAGGCAAAAGCCAAGAAGGCCAACTCGCCCATGTTGCTCCACAAAGAGCCTGACATGGCGGTGCGGGTTATTCGTGAGGAGTTCAACCAGAACTACCGCGGCATCGTGATCGATGACCGGGAGCTGTACGAGGAAGTTCGCGCCTACGTTGAGTCCATCAGCCCCGAACTCGCCGATCGAGTGGAATTTCACGACTCCTCTGTAGAGCCGCTGCCGCTGTTCGAAAAGCATCATGTCCACGAGCAACTTCACAAGGCCATTGACCGCAAAGTGTGGCTCCCATCGGGTGGTTCGCTCATTATCGAACGCACCGAAGCACTCACGGTGATCGACGTGAACACCGGGAAAAACGTCGGCTCGTCATCTCTGGAAGAAACCGTGTTTCGGAACAACCTTGAAGCTGCCGACGAAATCGCCCGTCAGCTCCGACTTCGTGACATTGGCGGAATCGTGGTTATTGACTTTATCGACATGGAAATCCGTGCCAACCGCGAGGCCGTGATTGGTACGTTTCGCGATGCGCTGTCTCGGGACAAAACGCGAACCCAAGTGTTTGATATCTCCGAACTTGGTTTGGTAGAAATGACCCGCAAACGCATCTCTGAAGGTTTGGTGGAATCGCTCGCCGAAGGCTGCCCAACGTGTTCCGGACGAGG
>JAYTWN010000233.1:0-10880 GCA_043743435.1 Acidimicrobiia bacterium | reverse complement strand
TTGCCATGGTGACCGAGAAGGCGCTGTTTACCAAAGGCGCGCAAACGCTCGACATTTTGATGGATTCCTACAAGCACAGCGATTTGCAGTGGGCGGTGGCACCATCGCCTCTTGTGGTTGGCCGTGCGGCAACGGTGATCGTGCAGTTGTCGGAACGGTTGGTTAATGAGTTGGGCCGCGTGGTGGTTCAGCCGGTGACGGGCGTGGGCGTCTCGTTGCTGCAGCAGGGCGTGGTGCAGGTGGCGAGCCTTGAAGAACGAATTTCTGATGAAAAGGGGCGAGTGAGTTTCCGCCTCGCCTGTAACGAGCCAGGACCCTCAACAATCATTGCGCGCTTAGCAATTGGCGGCGAAGCCAGTCTTGATTTGCCGGCGTGTGTGATCGTAACTATCCCGCCAACAACGATTCCCGTTGAGACTGTTCCAAGCGATACATCTGTACTGGCAACGACGACGGCGGCCAATGAACCCCCAATCACCGTGTTGGTACGCGTGCCTATTATTACCCAGCCCACCCTCAGTCCGCCGGTCCCAATCGCTCCACCCGTTCCGTTGATCACCGCTGACCCACCAGCCCCCGCTCCTGCCCCCGCTCCTGCTCCTGCTCCTGCCCCTGCCCCAACCGTAGCCGCTTAGCAGGCTTGCTACACCGCGAACGGGTTGAGAATCGGGACCTTGAAGGTTTTTGAAACCGGATACGTTTCGGGTGAGCACGGTGAGTTTGTGTTGCTCCGTGGTTCGGTCAGGACTAGCTAGGTGAACGTAGTACCGGTCGTCTTTGCGCTACCGGAACCGATGTGGTGTCCATCGACGGCAACGGAGACGTAACGCGATGTCACCTCACGCCTCGGCGACTCGGCGACACTTACGCCGACCCCATCTATGACATCGTGAGCCCGCTGAACGACTACCGCCCTGTCCTCGCGGAGAGTGCAATTGCTTCCAGGGTTACGTCCACCTGCTCGATACAAAACTCCACGCCGCGTTCTCATTTCTGCTGCCCTGGGGCGAAACCCATGCTCAGGTTTGGAACAACGGCTTGTAGGGCGCTGGATCGTCGAACCCGGCAATCGATGCGACAGGCGCGTTGTTGTTAGACCTCGCCGGTGCCAGGTGGGAGCGTGATGGTGAAGGTGGTGCCAGCCGTTGAGGTGGTGGGGGTGATGGTGGCGCCCATGGTGTCTACGAGTTCTTTCACGATGGCGAGTCCGAGGCCGGAACCAATGGTGCGGGCGGGGCGACGGTCAGACGTGAAGTGGCGTTGAAAAACCTGTTCGACGTCTTCAGGGGCAATGCCAGGGCCGTCGTCGCTTACCTGAATTGAGACCGTGGCGGCCGGCATTCGTTTGGCGGTGAGGTGGGACATACCTGGGATGGTGCTCATTGCGGGGAAGTGGCCGGCTCGTTCGCGGAGGCCAACGTCGGAAGGATCGCCGGGTCCTAACCTGTCGGGGCCGCGCAAGGAAACGGTAACGGTGGAGTTGGCGAATTTGCAAGCGTTCTCGATGAGGTTGGCCAGGGCCTGCGCCAATCGTTCAGGGTCCGCGGATATGCGCAGGTTCTCGTCGGCTTCGAGGACCAGTTGCAGCCCGGCAGCCTCCGCGGTGGGAAGGAAACCATCCGCGGTATCGGTGACCAGATCGGTGAGATCGATCATGCGTTTTTTGAGAGTGAACCGCCCGGCGTTCAGCTTGGCCAGGTCAAGCAGATCAGCAACGAGGCGTTCGAGGCGACGAGCCTGTGAAGCAATCACCGTGGCCGCGCGTTGTTGATCAGGCGCGGTGCCTTCGCTGATGGCTTCGGCGAATCCACGGATCGAGGTGAGTGGGGTGCGCAAATCGTGAGAGACCGAGAGTAAAAACTGTTGTTCCTGCTGCTGTGCCCGGTCGAGCGCCTCGGTCATAGTGTTCAGTGAACGTACTAATTCCCCGATTTCATCATTGCGAGCGGCGAACCCATCACGTTGCGAAAGCCGCACGGAAAGATCGCCAGCGGCAATGCGTTTGTAGGCCGATGTTGCTGCCACCAAAGGTCTGGTGATTCGCCGTGCCGTGGCCATGGCTGCGACGGCCGCAAGGAGCAACGCCGCGATCGAAGCCAGGGCAATTACTCCCACAGCAGTTCGGGCATCACCGCTCGCGTTGGCCACCAACAGCAGTACCTGCACGCTCTCGGCACTCGGGTCGCTCTGCCCGCTCGCTAAGGCTCGGCTGGCAGCGACCTTGGCCTGCTTGGCGTTACGGACGGTAACCGCAGCAAACACCCGGTCGCCCACACTGCCCGTAACCTGTTGCCCCCGCGCCAACGTTTCCAGCCCGTCACGATTGATTTGGGCCTTCACGATCAGTGCCGTTCCGCCAGCTTCCAGCGCGTTGCCATCCTGTTTCGGGTCGACGACGAATGCCGCAGGTAGCCCTACTTTGGACGTTTCATCATAAGGAAACTCGGAAGGATCGCGGAACTCCAATACGGCGGCCCATTCGAGCCCGAGCGTCCGCTGAAACGATTGCAATGCGCGCTTAGAATTGGTATTGCGTTGCTCCACCAACCCGTTGGCGTATACGGCAAGTTTTCTCTGCTCCCGTTTGATCGACTCCTGACGGATACCAAAGAACGTCACTAACGCAGCCAACAGCAGCGCCGAAAGCACGGTAGAAAGCATGACGAACAAAAGGCGGCGGCGCATGTATTGGTAGCTTTAGCTCTGCTGCCTTCGAAGACGGACGGACTTAGTTGAGGCGGTAGCCCACACCGAACACGGTTTTGAGAGGGAACGAATCGTCGAGCTTTTTGCGGAGCTGACGAACGTGAACATCCACCGTTCGCTCATCGCCGTACCAGCCCACGCCCCATACGCCATCGAGCAACTGCTGACGGCTGAGCACCAAACCCTGATTGCTGGCAAAGTAGGCGAGCAGATCAAATTCTCGGGTAGCGAGCGCCACCGTTTCGGTTCCTATGCGCGCTTCACGTCGAGCTAGATCCACTTCGACCTGCCCGGCGACCAGCGTCTCTGGACGGGTTTCTTTCGTGCTTGGCTCCATGCGACGCAGCACCGCCTTGACCCGAGCCACCATCTCGCGGGGGGAGAATGGTTTGGTCACGTAATCGTCGGCGCCCATTTCCAGACCCAGGACCCGATCGATTTCTGAATCGCGGGCGGTGAGAAACAACACCGGCACATCGCTCTTGGCCCGCAATGCACGGCACACATCGAGACCGTCAAGATTGCCGGGTAGACCCACGTCGAGAATGACCAGCTTCGGTCGTTCCCGCTCGCACGCGGCCAAACCAAGCTCACCGGTTGCGGCTTGAATCACTCGAAACCCGGCTTGGCGCAAATACATATCGAGCAGGTCGGCGATATTGGTGTCGTCCTCAACAACGACGATGGTTCCATGATCATTGGACGACATCCCTCCATCGTTGCACCGAATAGCCCCAGGCTGGCGGAACCTCGTTAATCGTCGCCGGCAGTCGCCGAACCTCCGGTTAGAAATCTGGTGGGTCAAAAACCAAATGTCGCCCACTAACGCGCTGTTTCTCACAACCAATGCGAAAAGCAGCGATAGTGGGCGACATTTGGCGATCCGCCCAACGGGCCGAGGCGGAACTGCCGCGTTTGGGGTGTTTGATAAGCACCCAATTCCCCAGGTTTCGCGATCCGCCCAACGGGCCGAGGCGGTTACTGTCGTAGGGGTGACCAGCAACACCGACCGACCTGCAACGTATCTTGACCGCATCGTTGAGGCGCATCGGGCGGAAGCGGCCAACGATCCCCGCAACCTGTCCGAACTGGCCGCGGCCGCACAGTTCCATCCTTCCCCAACGCGAGGCTTTCGACGGGCACTGCAAGCGCCTGGGTTGTCGGTAATCGCCGAAATCAAGCGTCGGTCCCCATCGAAAGGCGCGTTGAATGCCGATCTCGATCCTGGCTCGATGGCAATCGCGTACGAAACCGGTGGCGCCGCATGTGTTTCGGTGCTGACGGATGTGGACCATTTTGGTGGTTCCATCAGCGATCTCCAAGCGGCCCGAAACTCTTGCTCCCTGCCAGCTATCCGGAAAGACTTCACGGTTTGTCTGGCTGATGTGTACGACTCACGCTTAATGGGCGCCGATTGCGTTTTGCTGATCGCCGCCTGCCTTTCCGACGACGAACTGGGAACGTTCCACCAAACTGCGGTGCGCGTCGGCTTGGATGTGTTGGTGGAGATTCATGACGAAACCGAATTGGCCCGAGCACTCGCCGTGGGAGCGACCTTGGTTGGCGTGAACCAGCGAGATCTGGTGACCTTCGCCGTCGATCACGAACGAGCCCTCCGGGTTGGGCGCTCCATGCCATCGGATCTGGTGCGGGTGGCCGAATCGGGAGTTCGTGGGCCCGATGATGCCGCCTCGCTCGCTGGAGCCGGATTCGACGCGGTGTTAGTAGGCGAATCCATCGTCACCTCGGGCGACCCGGCCGCTTCTGTTGCTGCCCTCATCGCTGCTGGCGACCGCTAGCCGGTTTGTGCGAGCCCAGTTTTTGCGACTTCGGTCTTTTGACCGGCCACAGACCGGTTGATACACCGAACTCCGCTGAAGTTAGGTGCCGTCGAGGTTCGTGCGGTTATCCGTTGCAAAGGTCGGCAAGTACGCAACGTTCCGGGCGAATTCGACTCTGGGAAAGCAGCTGAAACCTACAGATTTTGCGAGTTCGGTCGCTTGACGGGCCATGGACTGGTTGAAAGACCGGACTAGCCCAAGGCTGGCATGCAGCGCAAAGTTCGCAAACAATCAACCAGGCCGGGGGTAGGTGCGCCGCTACGCTTGAGGCGTGGTTGACCGTGTTGACAATCAGACGAACACAGTGCGAACGGCGAAATCGGCGGCACCCGTAGTCCAGAGCCGCGCCAACCTAGGCCTGTGGCCCGAGGGGAACTGAATCATGCGACGAGCTTCAGAACTAGCCCTGAATGGGTTGTTCGTAAAAATCTGTGGCATCACCAACGAAGAAGATGCACTGCTGTGTGTGGCCATGGGTGCCGATGCTTTGGGATTCGTGTTTGCAGCCGGATCAAGCCGACAGGTTTCCATCTCGACCGTGGCTGAAATCGTCCGTCGGCTGCCGCCTGAAATCGTGACCCTGGGTGTGTTCCGTGACGAACTTCCTGAACGGGTTATCGACATCGTTAGCAAGTGCGGCCTTACCGGCGCGCAGTTGCATGGGCACGAAACCGCGGCCCAATGTGCCCAGGTGGCCGCAGCGGTGGGGTTTTGCGTGCAAGCATTCCCGGCGGGTGACAAAACCATTGACCGAGCCAAGACCTACCCGGTTGAAGTGGTGATTATCGACAACCCCCGTCCCGGATCTGGTGAAGTGTTTGATTGGACGCTCGCCGAAGTGCCCGACGGGAAAAAACTGCTTCTGGCCGGCGGACTTTCCCCAGAAAACGTGGCCGACGCCATCAACGGGGTGCAACCTTGGGGCGTCGACGTTTCAAGCCACGTGGAATCGACCCCCGGGCAAAAAGACCCCCGCAAAGTTCGGGCCTTTATCGCCAACGCCCGCAAGGCAGCCGAGGCGTTCCCTGAGACCTACAGCGATGACGTGATCGTTGCGCAAGGCTCCCACGACCCAGCCGAATCTGGCTATGTCCCCTATGACTGGCAAGATGAATCATCATGATGCAGCCCTCTGACACCACCGACACGCTGACCGCCGACGCGCTGACCGCCGACGCGCCAGAGGTTGTGGCGCCCATAACCTCACTGACCGCCACCGGAACCAAGTCGCTGATGGGTGATCCTTCCGATGATGGCCGCTTCGGTGAATTCGGTGGACGTTACGTGCCGGAAACCTTGGTTCCTGCGTGTGAAGAACTCGAAGCGGCATTCCGCACCGCGTGGGCGGATCCAGGATTTCGAGCCGAATATCACCAAATTCTGAAAGAATATGGCGGACGTCCGACCCCCGTCACCGAATGCTTCCGATTGAGTGAACGCCTGGGCTTGCGGATTCTGCTGAAGCGTGAAGATCTGGCCCATACCGGCTCGCACAAAATCAACAACGTGATCGGGCAGGCATTGTTGGCTAAGCGCATGGGCAAGAAGCGCATCATCGCCGAAACCGGTGCCGGGCAGCACGGTGTGGCCACCGCGACCGCATGCGCGCTTATGGGTTTGGAATGCATTGTGTACATGGGCGAGGTTGACGTGAAACGCCAAGCTCTCAACGTGTTCCGTATGAAGTTGCTTGGCGCCACGGTGCGTCCGGTGAGTTCAGGTTCGCGAACGCTAAAAGACGCGGTGAACGACGCCATGCGCGAGTGGCTGGCCTCGGTTGAGAACACCTACTACCTCCTTGGTTCGGTCATGGGCCCCCACCCGTATCCTTGGATGGTCCGGGAGTTCCAGCGGGTTTTGGGCGAAGAGGCCTATGTGCAATGCCAAGACATGTTGGGACGCGATCCTGATTATGTGGTGGCTTGTGTGGGCGGCGGGTCCAATGCTGCTGGGATGTTCGCCGGGTTCGTAGATACCGAAGCAAAACTGATTGGCGTTGAACCCGAAGGCGGCGCCGCTGCTGGACATGGCGTTCCTGGGGTAGTGCACGGTATGAAGAGCTACCTGTTGCAAGACGAGTTTGGGCAAGTCATGGAAGCCCATTCCATTTCCGCGGGCCTTGATTACCCCGGCATCGGCCCCGAGCACGCCCACCTTTGCTCATCCGGTCGTGCCACCTATGTTCCCGCCAACGACGCCGAAGTGTTGCAAGCGCTCGGGCTCCTGGCCGAAACCGAAGGCATCATTGCTGCACTGGAATCGCTCCACGCCGTGGCCTACGTGGCTCGTGCGGCGAAGACCGGTGAAATTCCGGCTGGCTCAACGGTTCTCATCAACCTTTCTGGTCGTGGAGACAAAGACGCCGAACAAGTAATGGGCCACCTTCGATTGTGCTCCACACGTCCGTGCGAACCGGTATGCGAAGGCTGCCCAAACCGCTAGTTGGGTTGGTTTTTGCTGCTGTTCTTGTTTTGTTTGCTTCCGATCCTGCATCCCATTCCGCTTCTATTCCCGCTATGAACGTCTAGAGAATCCACCATCATGTCTGCCCAAAGAAATGCCAGCCTCGAAGATGTCGTCGGATTCGGACGTATCGAAACTCGCCTCCGTACCCGTCGTGAAGGTGGGGGTAAATCGCTGGTGCCGTTCATTACCGGTGGCGTGAGTGCGGATTGGCTTGACCTGGTTCGGGCCTGTGCCGCCTCGGGTGCCGACGCCATCGAAATTGGTATTCCTTTTAGTGATCCGGTCATGGACGGTCCCGTCATCCAGGAAGCTTCACTGAAGGCCTTGGAACGCGGAGTTACCCCGGTAACGGTGTTGCACGATCTCGCCAACGCCGATGTGGATGTACCGCTGGTGATCATGACCTCGTACAACATCGCTTTCCGCATGGGCCACACCCGATTCGCTCGACTGCTTGGCGACCACGGCGCCAGTGGCGTGATTCTTCCCGATCTACCTCTCGATGAGGCCACGGAATGGTCAGCCGTGGCCCATGAAGCTGGAATCGAAAACATTTTCCTGGCT
Source organism: Acidimicrobiia bacterium (assembly GCA_043743435.1). Lineage (GTDB taxonomy): Bacteria > Actinomycetota > Acidimicrobiia > Acidimicrobiales > JANYDT01 > JANMZO01. The sequence continues at coordinate 3,303 of JAYTWN010000233.1, read as the reverse complement.
TCACCCACCTCTTGCGACGAGCGCCTTACCCGAGTTGCTGCGGCTTCTCGTGGTTGGGTTTACGGGGTCGGCACCCTGGGTGTGACGGGGGAGCGAGCCACCCTTTCTGCTACCGCTTCGGTGATCGCCACACGGTTAAAGGCGGTGACGGATCGTCCGGTACTGGTAGGAATCGGTATCTCCAATGCAGCCCAAGCCGTTGAGGTCGCCGAAGTGGCCGATGGCGTGATCGTGGGAGCCTCCGTGATGCGGCGAGTACTCGAAGGCCAAGGCCCCGAAGGCGTCGCCCGGTACATCACCGAACTCCGATCCGGCCTAGACGACATGGCCTAACCCACAGGTAGTGCAGGTTTTCGTTTCAACGCGAACCGCAAAGACCAGGTAATTGCGAACTTTCCGGCTTTAGTAAACGGAGTGGGATAACGTAAGCCTGCGGTCGGTTCGGTCGCTTCGCTCGGGCTTCGAGCGGATCACAACGTGGAAACGCTTGCGACGCAGTGTTGCTGGGCGAAGACTGAGGAAACCCCATGCCAGAAGATATGGACAACACCGGAACCAACTCGGAAGCCGTTGTGCCCGAAGAAGTCTCCGCCGTGCCGGTAGTAGTGGCTGCAACTGAGCCCGTAAGGGAGCCTGTGGTTGAAACCCCAGCACCGGCTGAGGAGGCGCCCGTCGAGGTTGTTGAAGCAGCGAGCCCAGCAGCCAGCGAAACCGTTTCGGAGGCTCCGGCGGTTGCAGAGATGGTGGCCGAGGCGCCGGTTGCTGCCGAGCCTGTCACTGTCAGCGAAGCCGCTGTTGTCGAAGCGCCGGTTGCTGCTGAGCCTGTCACTGTCAGCGAAGCCGCTGTTGTCGAAGCGCCGGTTGCCGCTGCGCCCGTAGTTGTCAGCAAGGCCGCTGATGCGACGGTTTCTGCCGACGGTGTAGCCGCTGACACTGCTGCCACCGAGGCAGCGCCAGAAACCCCGGCGCCAGCAGCAGTACCGGTGGTGTTTACCTACCAGACGGGCGACATCGTTCCTGGCGTGATTACCGCCATTGGTGCCAACGGTATTGAAGTGGACCTCGACGGTGAACTTGCTGTAATCCCGAAGGCCGAACTGGTCGACGGAACAGATCCAGGCGTTGGCGAAAACGTTGAAGGCATGGTGATCCGCCATCAGGCTGGATCGGGCCGTTACGTCATATCCCCCAAGCGGGCCGCCAAGAGCCGGGCCTGGTTGAAAATCCTCGCCGCATTTGAATCAGGCGAAACCATGGAAGGCGTCGTCACCGAAACCACCAAGGGCGGGCTCATTGTGAACCTGGGCCTGCGTGCGTTCCTTCCCGAATCGTTGATCGACGTTCGCAAGCCGGCCGACACCAAATCGTTCATTGGCCAAACCGTGACCGTGAAAATCATCGAATGCGAAAAGCTCAGTGGTGAACGTGCTGCGGCAGAGCGTCGTTCCGAGAAGCTTGTAGTCAACCGCAAAATCACCATGGAAGGCGACCGCAAAGCCGCCAAGCAAGCCCTTATGGCATCGCTAAACGTAGGCGATCGCAAGACCGGCAAAGTCACTGCGCTTACTGATTTTGGTGCCTTCGTGGACATCGGTGGCGTTGAAGGTTTGATCCACATTTCCGAACTGGCGCATCGCCAAGTTGCCTCGGCTTCCGATGTTGTCAAGGTTGGCGAGCAGGTTGATGTGGTCATTGTTGAAGTGAAGACCGAGCGCGGCAAGATTGGACTGTCACGCAAGCGTGCCCTTCCCAATCCGTGGACGCAATTTGCCGAAAACCACAAAGTTGGCGATCTCGTCTTCGGACAGGTCACCGGACTTGCTCCCTTTGGTGCATTTGTTCTCGTTGAAGGCGACGGTCATGATCCCGTTGAAGGCCTCGTGCATATCTCCGAGCTGAGCCGATTCCGAGTTGAAGAAGCCAGCGAAGTTGTTGCGGTCGGCGAAGGGGTTTGGACTCAGGTCTTGGCCATCGAGCCAGAAAAGAAGCGAGTTTCCCTGTCGCTTCGCCGAGCCCTGGAGTAACCCCTTTCCGGTCGTTTGCTGACGGACTCCCCAAGATTGTCCCGAGTCCAAACTCTGTGACGACATTGCTTAGTACACAGTGAAATCGGCGCCGCTCAAAAGAGTGGCGCCGATTGCTTTTATTTTCGTGTGTAGCCGCGAATGGTTCTCGTGTCTAGCGTTGTCCAGCTCTGTGCTGTTCTTTGGCTGTGTCGTTGTGTCGTTGTGTCGTTGTGTCGTTGTGTCGTTGTGGTGTTGTGCGGTCGCTGTGCCGTCGTGCCCGTCGAGAACCGGAAGCAGCGCAGTGGAGCCGGCGGCCAACAGCGCGTCGCGCACCCAAACGAGGCTTGATTAGTAGGCGTTGCCGCCGGCCGACATGATGTCGGTGTTGATGGCCTGAATACCGGCACGCAGTTGATCAAGGGCCTCAGCGGTTTGCTGCAGGGCAGTAGATGCGGCAGGCCAGGTGTCGGTGCGGAACTCCTCAGCGAGCAGACCATCCCAAATGTTTGGGTCACTCAAGATTGACCCCTGGGCTCGCAGGCCAGCAATCTGCTCTGCGAGTCCACCACCCAAAATCGTTTGGACACGTCCAATTGCGGCCTTGCCTTCGTCTGTGGAAAGAACCCGAACACTCATGATGCACTCCTTCGGTTAAGCAACCAGCACCGTTGCTGCGTTGCGCAATACCTTGAAGGTACGAAACTGCCAGCGTGTCGAGAAGGGCCCAACCATGCACAGTGCGTTGCCGACTACCGCGACCGACAACAAGCATTCGAACAGACGTATCCCTACGGTAGCGAACAAGCAATTCCATGCAACGAATCCAACCCACTTACGGCGCAGGCAAACAAACCGAATCGCTAACTCATCCCCACACCGTCATCGACGCAGGCAAAACCATTTTGTTGAGGCCCCGACGAGCGCAAAACCCTTAAGGTGCATTACTTTTTCCGTTTGGGTAAGAACCGCGACTTCAAACCAACCGCCTCAGCAGCATCAGCTTGGCGACCATCCATACGCTTCGCAATCAAGGCACGACGTTCCTGCAAATCCGAGTAGGTGAGCTTCTCCACCGACGCATCGATGCCAATCGATGATTTAAACGACGTGATATCCACCACCATGTTGGAAAGGTCCATGCCGACATCATCGATAATGCGTTGACCGTGCGAGGAAGCAAAGTGAATGGCAATATCGGTAAGCGTGGCGAACAGGTCAATATCGGGGGCAAGATTGGCCATCGCACCGTCGAGGAACAACAAGTTCTTCACGTACAACATCAGCTCTTTTGGCATAC
>JAYTWN010000232.1:0-7374 GCA_043743435.1 Acidimicrobiia bacterium | reverse complement strand
GACCATGCACTCATCGGCTTCAACCCCGACCCGGTAACTGAAATCTTCCTCGACCTCACCTTCGAACACCCCGAAGCTACCGCCACCAACCGCTACCGCGCCCGCTTCGTGTAATTCAGGACTCGCCAGAGTTGCCGCTGTCAGATACCGAAGTACAGAGGATTCTTTTGGATCGCAACGCAATGCGGGCCAAGTTGCTTCGTTTGCTGATGCGGGGCAAAGGGCAGACACTCGGCTGATTATTCATTGGAATGCTGCATCTGGGGGTATCAATTTTGAGAATGGTCCACCGGTTGATCATCCGAGGCTCCAAGCAATCCTTTGCGATGCACAGATCGATATTCTGCATTGCGATGAGAATGGTTCGCCGACTGGTTTGGTTACAACACAGCATCATGCGACGTGGCGGCAGGAACGGTATTTGGCGTTTCGGGATGGGGTTTGCCGAATGCCCGAATGCGAAGGAATTGGGAAAACCCATTCGCATCACATGTTCGAGGATCGGGCCGACCGGGTTACTGATGTGCGTTCGATGATCAGCCTTTGTTACCGCGACCATCAACAACACCATGACGGGATCTTCACGATCACCGGTGATCTGGAAGGAACCATCGTGTTCAACTATCGCAATGGAACCATACTTTCCTCAACCGCCCGACCAACACCCAAAGGCATGAGGGCACCAAAACCTCAACCCTGCGCAACACACCAAACAGACACTCAAAACCAGCCCGAATTTCCTATGTCCGCTTAGGTTCACATGGTTTCGCATGGTTTCGCTCATGTTCGCATGGGTTCGCTCATGTTCGCATAGGTTCCAACTCGGGAGGTTCGGAAGGCCGATGTGACGGTTTTCGGAAAATCCTGGCTGGGATTTAGATTGCCAATAGGTCAGATGCAACTACCAGATCCTCACCAAACCACAGCAAACGACGGCAAAAGCCAATGAACGTGACTGTTGGACATGGTTACTGACCTTTCGAAAGGTGCAACCTTGTGGTTGAGGGTGTGGGCGAAGTAGCCTTATCTGCGATTCAGAAGCTGGGTAGCGCCAACTTCACTAAAACCGATAACCCCATCACTTGCGCAGTTTTTGCGCTGGAGGAATACCATGGCAAACGTTTCGCTCACCTCAGGTGGCGCGCGCCGTAAGACCCCATTTGCCGTTGAGCTCTACCGCTCTGCCGTTGGCAAAAAGTATGTGATGGCTGTGACCGGGGTCGGCCTCATCCTTTTCGCTTTCGGGCACATGATCGGCAACCTCAAGATGTACCTCGGCTCCATGCCAGCTACCTCTAAGTACGCCTACCATATCGACGAATACGGTGAGTTCCTCCGCAAGCTGGGCGAGCCGATCCTCCCCCACACCGTGTTTCTGTGGATCACCCGATTGGGCCTCATCGCCGCCTTTGGACTGCACATGCACGCTGCTTTCAGTCTTACCGTTATGAACCGCAAGGCTCGCACCACGAACTATCAGTCAAAGCGTGACTATGTAGCCGCCAACTTCGCCAGCCGCACCATGCGCTACTCCGGCATGATCTTTTTCGCCTTCCTGCTGTTCCACCTGGCCGACCTCACCTGGGGTGTTAAAGGCTTGGCCGGCAGTGCCTGGACTCGCGGTGAGGTGTACAACAACATCGATTCCAGCCTCAGCCGCCCACTCATCGCCATCTTCTACATCGTGGCCAACTTGGCATTAGGCACCCACTTGTTCCATGGTGCATGGAGCTTCTTTCAGTCACTCGGCATCAACAACCCACGGTTCAACAAGGCCCGCAAAGCCGGAGCCATGGGTATCGCCGGAATCATCGTGGCCGGAAACATCTCGTTTCCCGTTGCCGTGCTTCTGGGTGTCGTTGGTAAGTAACCCAGCATAAGTAACACGGCACACGCAGCACACGCAGCACACGCAGCAACACAGCACACGCAGGCAAGACCGAAGACCAACGAAGTACCGCAACACGCAGTACCGCAGAATGCACAGCCCACACAGCACAAGCCCCCAAGCAAAAGCACATAGGTGAACATCGTGAGCACATCAACCCGCACGCTTGATTCAAAAACTCCAACCGGACCCATCGAGAATCGTTGGGACAACCACAAGTTCAGCGTGAAGCTCGTCAACCCGGCGAACAAGCGCAAGTTCGATGTGATCGTCGTCGGCTCGGGGCTCGCTGGCGCATCTGCTGCGGCCACCCTCGCCGGGCTTGGCTACAACGTAAAGATCTTCACGTTTCACGACACCCCTCGCCGTGCCCACTCCATTGCTGCCCAAGGTGGCATCAACGCCGCCAAGAACTACCACGGCGACGGAGACTCAATCCAGCGCCTGTTCTACGACACGGTCAAGGGTGGTGACTTTCGCTCCCGCGAATCCAACGTGTACCGCCTGGCCCAGGTAAGCGTTGACATCATCGACCAATCCGTAGCAACCGGCGTACCCTTCGCCCGTGAGTACGGTGGCCTGCTCGACAATCGTTCCTTCGGTGGCGCCCAAGTTTCACGCACCTTCTACGCTCGCGGTCAGACTGGTCAGCAGCTCCTTCTCGGCGCCTACCAACAGCTCGCCGCCCAAATCCATACTGGCCAGGTCAAGCTCTACAACCGATCCGAAATGGTTGAAGTGGTCAAGGTCGATGGCGTTGCCGCAGGAATCGTGGCCCGCGACCTTCGCACTGGTGAACTCAGCTCCCACTCGGCTCACGCAGTCGTTCTGGCAACCGGTGGATACGGCAACGTGTTCTACCTCTCTACAAATGCTATGGCCTCGAATGTGACCGCAGCGTGGCGTGCTCACCGCCAGGGTGCATTGTTCGCGAACCCTTGCTTCACCCAGATTCACCCCACCTGTATCCCTAGCTCCGATGAGTTCCAATCCAAGCTGACCCTGATGAGCGAGTCGCTCCGTAACGACGGTCGTATCTGGGTGCCAAAACGCAACGATGAGACTCGCACCGCGGATCAGATTCCAGAAGACGAGCGCGACTACTTCCTGGAGCGTAAGTATCCAGCCTTCGGCAACTTGGTCCCCCGTGACGTTGCTTCTCGCAATGCCAAAACAGTGGTCGACGCGCAGCAAGGTGTCGGCCCACTCAAAAATGGTGTGTACCTCGACTTTGGTGCTTCGCTGGCTCGTTTGGGTCGCGAAAAGGTGCAGGAGCGTTACGACAACCTGTTCGAAATGTACGAGCGCATCACCGGCGAAGATCCGTTCAAAACCCCGATGCGCATCTACCCGGCTGTCCACTACACGATGGGTGGCCTGTGGGTTGACTACAACTTGCAGACCAACATCCCTGGCCTGTACGCCCTGGGCGAAGCAAACTTCTCCGATCACGGTGCCAACCGTTTGGGTGCCTCGGCACTCATGCAGGGCCTGGCCGACGGATACTTTGTTCTGCCGTACACCATTGGTGATTACTTGGCTCCGCAACTGAACCAGAAGCCCGTCGACACCAACCACGCGGCGTTCAAAGCTGCCGAAATGGCCGCTACCGAGCGTTACCGTGGATACCTGGCTATCAAGGGCCGCAAGAGCGTGGATCACTTCCACCGCGAACTCGGCAAAATCATGTGGGACAACTGCGGCATGGAACGCTCACACGCCTCACTCACCAAAGCCATGGCCACTATCCCGGGCCTCTACGATGAGTTCAAAACCGATCTCCGTGTACTGGGGGACGATATGAGCCTGAACCAGTCACTAGAACGAGCAGCCCGCGTCGACGACTTCTTCCAACTTGGTTACCTCATGTGCCAGGATGCGCTCAACCGGGAGGAAAGCTGTGGCGGTCACTTCCGTGTGGAGCATGCCACCCCTGAAGGCGAAGCTGCCCGTGACGACGAAAACTGGAGCCACGTTTCGGCCTGGGAGTGGCAGGGCGAGGCACTCAAGGCAGAAGTTGAAGTGCGCGAACCGTTGACCTTTGAGTACGTAAAGCCCAGCGTCCGAAGCTACAAGTAAGCCTGCTTACTACCTCACTCTGTTTACTGCTTCACCTTGTTTGACTGATCTGTAACACCCTCGCCTGCACCCGGTTGTATCCAAGCGCTGGCGAAGGCCATCGAGCAAAGCACAATGTTTTTCGTACGGCGAAGCCGGACGCAGAAACCTCAGACCGACAAAACGTGCCGCCTCGGCACCCACTTTGAAAGAACTCCGCAATGACTGCAACCATGGACCCTTTGATGGACAACTTTGATGGCCGCCCACCTGCAATTCACCACGGCGAGACCATCAACTTGACCCTCAACGTTTGGCGCCAAAACGGGCCAAACGCCACCGGTGCATTCGAGACCTACGCAGCACCCAATGTGTCTACCGACGCGTCGTTTCTCGAAATGCTCGACATTGTCAACGAGCGTCTCAACGATGAGAGCAAAGCACCGATCACCTTTGACCATGATTGCCGCGAGGGTATCTGTGGAACGTGTTCGCTGATGATCAACGGCCAGGCTCACGGTCCTGAGGGAGCAACGGCCACCTGCCAGCTCCACATGCGCAAGTTCCACGATGGGCAAACGGTAACCATCGAACCTTGGCGGGCGACAGCGTTCCCGATCATCAAGGATTTGATGGTCGATCGTTCGGCATTTGACCGGATTATCGAAGCCGGTGGTTACATCACGGCGGCCGCTGGTTCCGCCCCTGACGCCAACCTGATTCCCATCCCAAAGACTGTGGCCGACGCCTCAATGGACGCGGCTGCGTGTATCGGTTGCGGAGCTTGCGTTGCTGCGTGCCCCAACGGTGCCGCTTCGCTGTTCACCTCTGCCAAGATCGCCCACCTCAACTTGCTCCCCCAGGGCCAAGCCGAGCGTTACAAGCGCACCGAGGCCATGGTTGAAACGATGGAGCAATACTTTGGTTCGTGCACCAACCACGGTGAATGCCAAGAGGCCTGCCCCAAGTCCATTTCCATCGACTGGATTGCGTTGATGAACCGCGATTACGTCAAGTCGAAAATCAAAAACCGCCGGATGCTCAGCCGGGCGTAAAGCGGTGCCGGTGATTCGGACTTCTCGAAATTTGTCCCCGGGCCGGGACTCTTGATTGCTGGCGGGCCCAACTCCGCTTCGCTTCGAGCACCACCAGAACGTCCTTTCCGACCGACAAGTCGGACCGGGGACTCAAACCTGAATCGGCTAAGCGCGTCGGGCGCCTATCGCTCCGAACTTTGAACGATCTTCAGGAATCTGAGCGCCCGTTCTACTCACAACCTTGCTGGCGAGGTACCGTGCATTCATGCGCCAAAATCGACAGTCTGGATCCGCTCGGCGTTATGCCTCCGTACTTGGCTCTGTCGCGGTCACGGGCCTGTTGTGCTGCCTCGGTGCGCCCTTAGCGCTTCTCAGCACGGCAACGTCGGCTGGAGCGCAAGAGACGTCATGTGATGGCCCAGCGGTTGCAAAGAGTGTTTTGACCACACTCGATGGGGTTTCGATCGCCACCTACTCCCAGGGCCAGGGCACAACCGCCATTGTGCTGGTGCACCAGGTCAATCAGGATCATTGCGGATGGTCTGTGGAAGCTGGAGCGCTGGCCAAGAAGTACCGAGTGATGTCGATTGATCTGCGCGGTTACGGTACCTCGCAGCGCGCCATGGGCACCACGGCGTTCGCTTACCGCAATGACATAGCCGCAGCAGCAACGGAACTCCGCGCCAAGGGAGCCAAAAAGGTTGTCCTGGTAGGCGCTTCCATGGGCGGGAGCGCTGTTGTCGTAGCCGGAGCCTTCATCAATCCACCGGTCGACGCGATCGTTGCCATTTCGGCCCCCACGAACTTCAAAGGACAGAACGCCAAGACCGCCGCACCCAAATTGACGGTTCCTGTTCGATTCTTGGCGGCAAGCGACGATGGGGCTGCAGTCTCGTCGGCTAAAAGTCTCGATCGCAGCGCAACCGGCTCCCCGAACCACCAAGCCGTAGTGTTTGCCCAAGGAGGTCACGGATGGACGTTGCTGCACCCAGGCTCTGCCGCCGAATCGGCCCTGACCACCTTTATCGACTCCCTGTAACTCACTCCGTGTAGTTCACACTCTGTAGTTCACTCTCTGTGGTGATTGGTCGAACTTTTAAGGCGACGCTCACGTCTGCGATGGTCAGAAATAGGCCGAAAGCATCATTGATGAGGGATTCAGGCATGAACCACTTGTCAAAACCTACCGCTGAGCACTACTTTGCGTGACTATGCAATTGGCTTGGCTCCCATGGCTTGTACCGGCCCTTCTTTTGGCGGACGGAATCTTCTCCTTCGCCCTCGGATACCGCTCAAAACGCAGCCTCTACGTTATGTCGTCACGAGCCGAAACCACTCCGACTACCGAGGCCACCACCGTCACCACAGCCACCACCGTCACCACAGCGGCCACCACCAAAGCAGAACGTGAGCGAGTGCTAATTCGTCCCGATCTGGGGCTCTACGCCGAAAACGAAACCCTTCGTGACGCTTTGGCCAAAGCAGAAGCGGTCATCTCCGAAACCGAGCGTTCCTTGCGGGAAACCAGAGCAGCCTTGGCCCGTAGCGAAGCCAGAATCCTCGATGCCGACCGAGTCAAACTACCCCACACCCGTTCCGTGTTCGCCCCTCGTGCTCGACAGGTGGAACCTCGATGATCCGTCGATGGCTGGCGGCGGTTTGGGTCGTTGGCATGCTGGGCTTTGCCGGTGGTGGCTTCTATCTGGCCCGACAAGCAACGGCTGCCGGCACGCTCGACAAGGCGAAGGTTGCCCTGGCAGAACAAGGAATCAGTAAACCACGAACGGCGATTGCCAATGGTTCGCTGGTAATTGAGGGCGGGGCGGTCGATACGTCGGCGCATCTCGCTGCAGTGGTTGCGGTGCGCCAGCTTTACCCCAAGCGCCATATCGTGGACAAGATTCGCGTAGCCAACACCACTCCACCCCCGGATGCACCAACGCCGAGTACTGATCCGGTTGTCGACGTACCAACGTCGTTAGAACTGGGCGTCTAGAGACCCTTCGAAACTCCTTGGCAAATTCCAGAGCCCCTTCGAGAAGCCCCTTGGGGATGGCGCTACGGGGGATGGCGCTACGGGGATGGCGCTACGGCGCCCTTTGGGAGGCGGCGAAACGCCTTACTGTGTGGCGAACCGGACCACGAGATAGGTCTTGGCGCCCAACGTTTGCAAACCCACACCGAGCGCCCGAGTTGTCGATGCCAGTAGTTGCGCACGCTGCGACCCGATAGCGAGCAGACGTTCGTAGGCAATGGGCAGGCTTGGGGCTGCGACCACGAATTCACCGATCGTCGAACGGTTATCCAGCATCGACCGCAACGATCGATCGGTCCGCACACTTGCGCTGTCGGCAACATTCGATGCCCACGCTTGAGCCCCACCTTGCAATT
>JAYTWN010000231.1:0-11484 GCA_043743435.1 Acidimicrobiia bacterium | reverse complement strand
GGCAAAGAGCAGCAACTCGATAACAGCCAGCGCGGAATCTCAGCCATCGTCGCCCTGTTCCTGTTCGGTGGTTTGTCGGCCATGTTGTGGGATGCCTTTGGCAAAGAATCCTTTGATCTGGCCAACTCGGTTGCTTCGGGTTCATCGGGTGGCAACACGGCAAACGTGGCCGACTCGATTTTCTCCACCTATTTGATCCCGTTCGAAGTGGTTTCTGTTCTGTTGTTGGCTGCCCTTGTTGGCGCCGTTGTGATTGCACGTAGGGATTAGGTCAGCCTGCAATGATGCTCAACCAGTTCCTTATCCTCTCGGCGTTCCTGTTTTGTACAGGTGCCTATGGAGTGCTCGCTCGCAAAAACGCTGTTCTGGTGCTTATGAGCATTGAGTTGATGATCAACTCCGTCAACATGAACCTGATTGCTTTTTCGTTGCGTAACGACAATGTGGCCGGGCATGTGTTTGCGCTCTTCGCCATCGCGGTTGCCGCCGCCGAAGTTGGCGTGGGCTTGGCCATTGTCTTGTTGATCTACCGGAATCGTCGCAACATCGACATTTCCGATATTGCTGAAATGAAGGGCTGATTCCTATGCTCTCAAATATGTGGGTGCTCCCCGCTCTGATGGTGGCTGCGTTCGTCATCATTTTGTTCTTTGGGAAGAAGCTGCCTCAGGGTGGCTGGTGGGTTGGTCAGTTGGCCATCACCGCGTGTTTCGCGTTGAGCGTTGTTGGCGGCGTGCAGTGGCAGAACACCGCCAAAGTTGCCGTTGTCCATCACGGAGCCGAAGCCGGTGCTGAGGGTAAAGGGCATGCCGCTGAAGGCGCGGTTGAGGGCGCTTCTTCTGACGGTGCCTCTGCTGACGGTGCCTCTGCTGAAGGTGACACTCACACCGAAGCTCCTGCTGAGGTTGAAGTTAGTGCTGAGGCTCGTTCTGCTGGCAAAGCATCAGCGGGTCGCGGCTTTTCGATTACGGCTGCCGAAGAAGAGGGCCCAGCCATGCTGCGAGCTCCGGTTCGCAACATCACCACCTGGTTTACCGACGGAAACGTAGACGTAACCGTGGGCACCCACGTTGATGGTTTTGCTCTGGCCATGTTGTTCGTGGTGTGTTTCATTTCGTTCTGTGTACATATTTTCTCGCGGGAGTACCTGCGCGGCGATATTCGCTTCACTCACTACTACGCGTCACTTGCCTTGTTCACCGGCGCCATGTTGTGGATGGTCCAGTCGGCCACCACGCTTGGTTTGTTGTTCGGCTGGGAAATGATGGGCTTGTGTTCGTTCTTGCTCATTGGCCATTGGTGGGAAGAAGAAACCAATACCAACGCAGCTCTCAAAGCGTTCTTCACCACCCGTACCGGTGACATTGGTTTGCTGATCGGCATCATCATTTTGTTCTTCGCTTCTGGCCAAACCTTTGACATTGCCAAGACCAACGAGATGGCCCTCAACGGTGGCATTTCTCAAAGCACGCTTCTACTCGCCGCTGTGTGTTTATTCTGCGGTGTCGTGGGCAAGAGCGCTCAGTTCCCGCTGCATACCTGGCTTCCTGATGCCATGGCCGGACCAACCCCTGCCTCATCGCTGATCCACGCCGCCACCATGGTGGTTGCGGGTGTCTATCTGGTCGGACGCATGTACGGCGTGTTCTTCAAGGGATTCTCGATCGCTGCCGGTGGCATGAACCTAGGTGCTTGGGTCGGATCGATCACCCTTGTTATGGCTGCGCTGTTGGCTTTCGTGCAAACCGACATCAAAAAGGTCTTGGCGTATTCCACGGTTTCCCAGCTTGGTTACATGATCATGGGCCTTTCCGTTGGTTCGTGGGCTGGCGCGATTTTCCACCTCTTTACCCACGCCTTCTTCAAAGCGCTGTTGTTCCAAGGGGCTGGCTCGATTGCTCACTCAGGATCGCATCACTCCTTCGAGATGGACCGCATGGGCGGCTTACGCAAATTCATGCCGTGGACGTTTGGAACCTTTACCGTCGGCTACTTCGCCCTGTGTGGTTTGCCGCCATTCTCGGGATTCTTTTCCAAGGACGAAATTTTGGCCCACGCCAAATACAACGGTTTCGGATTCGCCTTTGCGGCAGGTTCCGTCGGAGCGTTCTTGACGGCTTGCTATATGACTCGCGTGATGTACCTCACGTTCTTCGGCGAGAACCGTTTGCATCTGCGGCACGATGATCACGGCCACGACTCCCACGCAGTTGCTGCTGGTGGTCACGATTCGCACGATTCGCATGATGCGCTCGCTCCGGTATACGCAGTTGCTGGCGTTGCCCACGATGACCATGCCGCTCACGGTCTTCATGCCGTTGCCGCAGTCGGGCATGATGCACACGACGCTCATGGAGCGCATGAGGCAGGACACGATTCGCACGATTCCCATGACGGCCCGCATGAGTCGAACTGGTGGATCCTTGGACCGTTGGTGCTGTTAGCTATCCCGGCGTTCATGGTTGGCATCGCCCAGTGGCCTTTCAAGGGAACGGGTATTCCGAAGTTTGCTTTTGAGCACTTCACCGAAGACGTGGTCTTTGAAGAAACCATCCTCAAGAACAAGATGCTCATCCCGTTTAAGTGGGACGTGGCAATCCCGTCGATTGGTTTGGCTCTTGCTGGTATTGCTGTTTCGCTGGCTTACTACCTTGGCGCCAAAGGCAATCTCGGGCTGGTTCGCAGGTTCGCTCCAGTACGGTGGATTCATAACCTGCTCAAGAACAAGTACTACCTCGACCATCTGTGGACGAACGTGATCGTAGGATCCATCAAGGGCCCGATTGCTGCCACTGCGTATTGGATCAACCAGCACGTGCTTGATGGCGTCGTCAACACGGCAGGCAAGGGTGCAACAGCAGTTGGTAGGTTCGCTTACGAAGTCATCGATCAGAAAATTGTTGATGGCGTGGTGAACGGATCAGGCTCGATCGCTCGTGAATCAGGCGGAGTACTTCGACTCATCCAAACCGGCAAGGTGCAAAACTACGCTGCGGTTGTGCTCGGTTTCATCGGCCTCATCGGCCTCGGCTTGGCACTGTTCATCTAGGCCCGTGATCACTATTACGAACACACCGTTTTTCATCCCAAGTTTTTCTGCAGCACCGTTTTCGCCAGTACCAAGCTTCACCATCCACAGCGTGGCAATCGCCGCATCCACTTTGCGCACACCTTCACGGTGCGCTTCTAGGAGACACCAGAAGTAATCATGGACAGTTTCTTGAATAGCTGGGGGCTTACCCTCCTCATCTTCCTACCCTTTTTGGGAGCGATTGTTGTATCGCTTTGGAAGCGTGATGACGAAGAAGGCCAAAAGACCGTAGGGCTCCTGTTCGCGGTGGCCACCATGGTGCTGATGGGCTTCACCATGCTCAATTTCGATTACAGCCGAGCAGGTGAACTGCAGAACGAGCAAAACAAATCGTGGATCGAGCTGCTGAACAGCCGCTACCACATCGGCCTGAACGGCATGTCCCTGCCGATGTTGGCCCTGTCAACCGTAGTAATCGTGCTTTGCATCATTTATTCGTGGAACCACTGGCCCGAACCGCACAACCCTAAAGCCGTGATTGCGCTCATGCTGATCCTTGAGACCGGTATGAATGGCGTGTTCGTCAGCCAAGACCTGATTTTGTTCTTCGTATTCTTTGAGCTCACGCTGTTGCCGATGTACTTCTTGATTGGTGTTTGGGGTGGACCGAATCGTCAGTACGCATCGATCAAGTTCTTCCTTTACACAATGTTTGGTTCGGCCTTCATGTTGTTGGGCTTCTTGGCTTTGTACTTCAAGGCCGGTCGCACGTTTGATATCAACGAACTGATCGCGAATGTGGCCAACAAGACCGAGTACCCGATCTCGCATGGGTCCCAAGTTCTGATCTTCGGTGGCATTTTCATGGGCTTTGCCGTGAAGGTCCCGATGTTTCCGTTCCACACCTGGCTGCCTGACGCCCACACCGAAGCACCAACCGTTGGCTCGGTCATCTTGGCTGCGGTGTTGTTGAAGCTCGGTACGTTTGGGTTTATTAAGATCGCGATTCCGATCCTCCCTGAAGCCGCAAAATCGTGGGCTCCGGTCATTGGAATTCTCGCTGCCATCGGCATTATCTACGGTGCGCTTGGTTGCTTGGCGCAAAAGGATATGAAGCGGTTGATTGCGTTTTCGTCGGTAGCCCACATGGGATACGTGATGCTCGGTATCTCCACGCTAACCTCCTATGGCATCAACGCTGCGTTGTTCGGCATGGTCGCTCACGGTCTCATCACCGGCATGTTGTTCTTCTGTGCCGGTTCAGTGAAGGAACGATTCCACACGCTGGAAATCAAGCGCCTCGGCGGTTTGCTACAAACCATGCCAAAGCTTGGCTGGGTACTTGGGTTCGCTTCCATGGCTTCGCTCGGTCTTCCTGGCCTTGCCGGTTTCTGGGGAGAGTTCCCAGCCATCATGAGCGCCTACAAGCCAGCCGCTGGTTTGTCGGAGCCATTGTTTCGTACGCTTATGGTTGTGGCGGCAATCGGTACCGTGTTTGCTGCTGGTTACCTGCTTTGGTTGTTCCAGCGCACCGCGTTTGGCAAGCAGAAGGAAGAGTGGGAAGGTCATCACTTTGACGACGTTCTGCCGAGCGAGTGGATTGCGTGGGTTCCGTTCTTGGTAGGCATTGTGGTGTTTGGCATCTTCCCGAAATTGATGTTCAACGTGACTGATCCTGCCGTTCACGTTCTGACCAAAGCCTTCGGCGGCTGACGTCACGATGATGTCTCTCTTAGCGGGTATCTCCTCTGCGTTGGGAGCCAGTGGTTTCACCGCGCCGCATCTTGACTACCACGCACTCGCTCCCGACATCATGTTGGCCGCGGTGGCTGCGCTGGTGCTCATCGTTGACTTAATCGTCGACGAAACCCGTAAGCATCTCGTCACCACCATTGCCGGAACCGGGCTCATCTTGTCCCTCATCCCGATCATGACGTTGGCCGTGGATGGCGAGAACCGCTACATGTTTAATGGTGGCTTTGCGGTAGACAACTTTGCTTTGACTATGAAGGCACTGTTCATTATCAGTGGCTACATCGTGTTGATGATGTCGTCGAACTATCTGCACGAAGGCGACTATCACGAGGGCGAGTACAGCTTTCTCCTAATTTGCTCGCTCTTGGGTATGACGGTCATGGCTTCTTCACGCGATTTGATTTCCATCTTCATCGCGCTGGAAACCATGTCAATCCCGGCGTACATGCTGGCTGGCTGGCGCAAGCGTGATAACAAGTCCAACGAAGCTGCGCTCAAGTACTACCTGCTGGGTGTTGTTGCGTCGGCAGTCATGTTGTACGGCATGTCCCTGCTCTACGGCGTGACCGGGGCGACGAATCTTGGACAGATCAATGAATCAATTGCTGGTGGTCCAACACCAATCTTGATTGTTTCGATCTTCACCATTCTGGTTGGATTCGCGTTCAAGGTTTCTGCGGTGCCGTTTCATCAGTGGGCGCCCGACGTGTACGAAGGTGCACCAACACCGATCACCGCGTTCCTTTCGGTTGCTTCCAAGGCCGCAGGATTCGTGGCGCTGATCAACTTGGTGTTTATCGGCTTTGCTTCAAGGGCCGACATCAGCCGTCCCATTTTTTGGATTCTCTCTGCGGCAACCATGATCGTTGGCAACCTGATCGCTCTGCGTCAAACCAACATCGTTCGTATGCTTGCTTACAGTTCGGTGGCCCAGGCCGGATTCATTTTGGCGCCGTTTGCCATTCTGGGTGCAAGTGACACTGCAGGCGGCGTGCCTTCGTTCCAAGCCATCGTGCTCTACCTCATGGTCTACGCCGTCATGAACCTTGGCGCCTTTGTCATGGTGATTATCGTGGCTCGCAAAACCCGTTCCGGTGAGATTTCTTCGTACGGTGGACTGTTCTCCTACGCCCCCATGCCTGCCGTAGTCATGTCGATCTTTATGTTCTCGCTCGCCGGTATCCCACCGCTTGCCGGTGCCTGGGCCAAGATCTTCGTGTTCAAATCGCTGATTGAGGCCGACACCGGCTGGGGCTTGGCTCTTGCTTTGATCGGTGCCGTTTCGTCGGTCATCGGGTTCTTCTACTACGCCAGTGTCATGCGGGAAATGTGGATGCGTCCCGTTCCCGACGGTGACCGAACCGCTATCAAGATTCCAAGGTCACTCGGTGCTGCCATGGCGTTTTGTGCGCTTGGGGTTGTAGTGATTGGTGTGAACCCAACATTCTTCACCCGCCTCGTAGACCTCGCCATCTACTAGCGCTTTTCTTGAGGGTTTGCTGGATGCCGTGGTTCCCGTTGTTGGATTCGCGGATTATTGCGGTGGCGGCTCTGGGAGACTGTGTGCATGAGCACAATTGCCTCGCAGGAACTTGACCTCACCTCCGGATTGACGGTGCTTGGGCATACGGTGCAGCATGCCATTGCTCACGTCGAGTGCTTTCCAGCGCCAGCGAATGTAACGGTGGTTCGGATCACGACGGATGAGTTGTCCTCAATGTGCCCCGTTACCCGCCAGCCCGACATTGCCCATGTTCGTATCGAATACGAGCCAAAGGCATTCTGCGTGGAATCAAAGTCTCTCAAGTTGTACCTGTGGTCTTTCCGTGACCGAGCCGTGTTCGCCGAAGCCCTAGCCGCTGAAATCGCCCAAGAGTTCATGGACACGGCCAAGCCGGCTCGGGTAAAGGTCGTTCTCACTCAACGTCCACGCGGCGGCATCGAAATTCAAGCCGAAGCCGAACTCCACGCATAGTTTTCGGTAACTTCCCAGCAGGCTTTGTGCGGCCGTGAAATGTTCTCCAGGTCCTGTTCAAAGAGCAAAGTCCAAAGAAGGGACATTCCTACCGACCTTTCATTCCACGTTTGTTGACCGCGAAACAGTGTTGTGCGCGCGGTTTGGTGTGACCGGTAACGAACAAGGCCTGGAAGGATATGAGGCGTGGAATCGATTGTTGGGCGGGTGCATCGTGACGGGCCTTTGCCGTTTTCGACGGTTATGCGCGAGGCGCTCTATGGGCCTGAGGGTTTCTATACGACGGGTGGAGGAGCAGGGCGTCGACGGGATTTTGTGACCAGCCCTGAAGTGGGTTCATTGTTTGGTGCAGTGATGGCCAATGCGCTTGATGACTGGTGGGTTGCTTGCGGGTCACCTGATCCCTTTATCGTGGCTGAGTGCGGTGCTGGGCCGGGGACGTTGGTTGTTTCGATCCTTGCTGCGAAACCCGTATGTGCACCTGCTTTACGATATTTGATGATCGATTCCTCGCCAGCTATGCGCGACATTGCGCGGGCCCGGAAACTGCCGCTGGTGGAATCATGGGAAGTGCTCGCTGGATTTTCGGAAACTTCGGCCGACGATGACGAACCAATCGAAGGTTTTGATGATCGAGTGCCTGCTCCTCGCCAAGGGCCGCTGGTCGCTTCGTTGAGCGCACTACCTACTTCATCTGTGCACATAGTGCTTGCCAATGAGCTCCTCGACAACATTCCGTTTGATATTGCTCGACGTACCGCTGATGGTTGGGCCGAGGTGCGTGTGGGCCTCGCTTCTTCGGGGGCGGAAACGGGGTCGGTGGTAGAGGCAGAATTTGTGGAGTACTTGATTCCTGCCACGGATGAGATGACTGAGTTTTTGGAAGCGCATGGGGTTTCGGTACCCGTCGGCAGCGAAATACCGGTGGCACGGGAAGCGGCTCAATGGGTGCGCGAATCGGTTGCTTCCTTGGTCGACGGGGGTCGAGTGGTTTGCATCGATTACAGCGCATCAACGGCAGAACTTGCGTTGCGTCCCGAGCGAGGTTGGTTGCGGACCTACCGGGGGCAAACGACCGCAGGTAACCCGCTGCACTCGTTGGGGTCGACGGATATCACTGCCGACGTTCCGTTCGATCAACTGCCCTCGGCACTCATATGTACACAAAGCGAATTTCTCCGGGGATACGGGATTGATGAACTCGTGGGGGCCGCGCAGGCGTACTGGGACGAACATGGCGCCTCTGGGGACCTGGCCGCTCTGAAGGCACGCAGCCGAATCTCAGAAGCGCAAACGTTGACTGATTCCGACGGGCTCGGTACATTCCTAGTCCTTGAATGGCGGCGTTAGGGGTGCGCTTGAAATCGTTGGGCGCTAAGTGACTCCTGATTGCTGGCGGGGCCCATCTCCGCTTGGTTTCGAGCCCCACCAGTGCGTCCTTTCCGACCGGCAAGCCGGATCGGGGACCCCTCCTGCGTCGTTTTCATCCCCTCGATTTGGAGCGGGCCTTTCGTAGTAGCGGTGTGGCGGTAGGGTTGAAGGCGTGACGAGCCTTGTTGAAGTGATCGCGAAGCCCACGAAACCGATTCTGTTTTATAACGACCTTTGACGGTTTTGACGTGCAATGGCGGCCTTGGTCAAGGCCCTCGATTCTGCGGAAAACCTGGCGATACTTGGCTTTACCCATCCGCTCGGCAATACGTATTTGATGCACCTGAGCGATACCGAATTGATGAGCGGTATGCATCTCGTGGGCACCGACGGCTTGCTCAAAACCGGTGGCGACGCGGAGATTGCCATGTTGGCATTGCTTCCTCAACCGATGCGCGCGGTTGGCAAGGCTGGTCAGCGATTTGGGTTTGTGGCCAAACCACTCAAGGCGGCCTATTCGTTGATTGCCGCGAACCGAAGCCGGTTGGGTCGTGTCGTGCCGGATCTTCCAGCTGTGAATCGCGAACCCTAAGATCTAAGGGGAATGAGAGAAACTGGTCTGGCAGCGATCTCAAAACCTAAAGATTTGTCAAAGGGAAGCCAAATGCCACGTGGGAAGATGAGGGCATGGGCGAAAGCCTTGAAGAGGGATGTCCTTGCGCTTTGGTTTGCTGCCAGGGACCCAAGAACGCCATGGTACGTCAAAATCCTCGCCGCTGCGGTCGCTGGCTACGCGTTGTCACCCATTGATTTGATACCCGATTTCCTCCCCGTGATTGGATACCTCGATGACGTAGTTTTGATTCCGCTGGGCATTGCTCTTTGCGTGAAACTGCTGGAACCGGAGTTGATGAACGAGTTCCGCGCCAAAGCTACCGAGATCAGGGATCGTCCCGTGAGCAGGGTTGCAGCGGTCTTCATCGTTCTTTTCTGGATCGCCTGCGCAGTGTCGGCGGGACTGTGGTGGACTTCGCGGTCGTAGCAAATCATCGCAAAATCATCGCAAAAGCATCGCAAAATCGGCGAGGGGTTTGACCGCAGAATTCCAACTCTGAGCAGGGTGCGATTGGTTGCTGGAGGGGCGATAAGACGAGGGATAGCGGCGACTCCTCTGTGAACCGTTTCACAAAGACCCGGCCGACGAAATTGTTGTCGCAACTTCTCGGGTGCTCGGCTTCCCGCTCGTGACCTATGACGGGAAGATCCTTGCCTACCCGTTCGTGACGCTGGCTGCGTGAAGTGTCTGGCCCGCGCCTGGCTAGAGCAGGTTGCGGCGGAAGAGGTCGTGGAGGCGTGACCAGTGACGTTCAGCTGCCGGCTTGTCATACATTGGGCGCTGTGGGAAAACGAATCCATGTTGCGTTCCGGGATACCACTCGACAACGGCATTCGCGCCCGCAGCCTTCGCCGCAGCTTCGTAAGCGTTTATAACTTCTGGTGGTGCATAGCTATCGGTTTCTGCTGCGCCGACGTAGAGCTCAGCGGTGGTGGTGCCGAATGCGCGGTGCGGTGAATCGTCGGCATCTTTGGCGAGTGCAACGCCGTGGAATGAAGCAGCGGCTTTCACTTCGAGCATTCCTGCTGCGGCCATGAGCGCGAACGGGCCACTCATGCAGTAACCGGTCACGCCTACACGTGAAACGTCGGCATGATCGGGGAACTGGGCGGCCCAGGTGAGCATATGGCGACAGTCGGCAACGGCTTGTGCGTTTGATACGTTGTTCATGAGCTCAAACATGCGGGGCATATCACCGGTTTCGAATACGTTGTAGCTCGGCACATCGCGGTAGTACAGGTTCGAAACGATGGTGAAGTACCCAGCGCTAGCCAACCGGCGAACCATGTCATGCAGTTCCTCGCGTTTGCCCGGCGCGTCCATCAGGAACAGGGCAACGGGACGTGGGCCACCGCCATCGGGATGCGCCACGAACGACGTCATCAAACCATCGGGTGTTTGGATATCGAGATGTTGTTCAATCATGTCGGTGAACTTAGTGCGAGCTGAAGGTTCGGTGCGAGTCCTGTGAGCCGACTTTGAGATCACCTGAACTATTCCACCTGACCGAACCAATGCTCAGAAAGGCGAAGTTCCCAAAGTCGAAAGGATTGTTCGCCCGAGCCTTCGACAGTTCCGATCCGGCCCCAGTCGCTGAAGCAGGTGAAAACTTGGAATTGCTTATCGCAAACGTGAAGAAGCTCAAGGCCCTTCGTCTCCAATGGCTTTGTCAATACACCAGGTATACTTACTATTCTCGTCGGGCGGATAAGCGACTGATTTCGAGGGCGTTGAGCTGTGTGCTTACGAGTTTGGTAACTGCAAGGTGATTACAATTGATGAGCGCATTGCGCACGCCTGCGATCAACTCATCGATCACTTCCGCGGCCCTCGGTGCTGCCATGCCCCACGTTTTTGCTTCGCTGACTAGATCGTCAAATGACGGCCATGCAAACGCCTTGTTGATCGACATTGCGGGTTTGGCGCGAAGCTTCGGCCAGAGTGTTGTTGGTACTGCCAAGGTTGGTGGAAACTCAGGTGACGCACACGGCTAGAGCACGTTGTATAAACGCATACTCAGCGGCCAGCAGCCCAACGTGGCGACCATCGGCTAGTTTCACAATATGTGTCGATGGTCGACCATTTCGCGGCCGCCCCCATGGTCATTGGCCGTTCCCTCAAGACGTGCTCGCCACCAAGGCCAGCATTTGCATCAACATTCCTAACTGTAGGCGGACGTAGAGTGATCCCCGGCATGGCCATGGACCACCTCTAATGAACGAGCTGACTTTGATCTAGAAGTAGTAACTGTCGCTTGGAGCCTGAGGAATCAGGGGGAGCCGCGGTAGCCGTTGTGGTTGTTGGAATGGCAGAGCAAGCGTTGGGTTTCGGGGGATTCACTGTCACGAAAGGAACGCTTGGTTGACTGCGCAGGTAGGTCACGCCCTACTGCTAGCGGGGTGGAGCGGGCATCGTAGTCAGGCTGGGGCCGTCGTAGGTCCAGGTGGTGGTGAAGCAGGCGATGAATTTAGACTGGAGATCGGCTAACAAGCGTTCGGAGTAATAATATGCGAACGTTGTATTCCATCGTTGATCGTCGCAGGATTGGTATTGGTAACACCTAACCCACTGCATTGCTTGTGCAATTTGGGCCAACGTGGATAGGGCAATAAACGAACTGCAAACGATTGGTACCTCGATAAGCGGATCGACATGTTCGCTATATCGACTGGCTACTGAAGTTCGGTTGGCCGTGAGCAGTTCGGTAGTTGCGTAGCGGCGGTCGTGTTCGTCGTA
>JAYTWN010000230.1:0-2987 GCA_043743435.1 Acidimicrobiia bacterium | reverse complement strand
GTGAGGATTGCACGTACCGACGCCATGGTTCCCCAACCGCAAACGGATCAACCCGATCCGAAGATGCCCGTTCTGCCGCACGTTGTCCTTGTGGTTTTGAGCTGCGCAGCGCCACAGCTACACCGACGACCCAAGCCCCAATTCCGGCCACCAGACCCGCAGCAGTGTTCCCGGTTGCGATGAGTGCGCCTCCAATGCCCAGCCCCGATAGCAGCGCCCATGGGGAAAGCAGTGCTTTGGCCAAGCGTCGTGGACCCACCTTCGCAATGATTTTCCCCGATCGGTCGTCGCTCACTTGAGGCTCACTTGACGCTCGCTGATGCAGGGGAAGTAGAAGACTCTTCAAGATTTGTCCCGAGTCCGTACTCAGTGGATGAGGTTTCGTTTCCGGCGGTACGGTTCTGCGAAGTCCTGAGTGCTGTGACGAGGAGATCTGTCGGCTCTGAGCTGGACAGGGTTTCGGGTTGGGCCGAACGATCAGGGCTTACCGCCCGATTCACGGCCGGTTCAACAAGGGCTACTACTGCCGGGTTGGGTTCGGTCACCTCGCTCACATCCGGGTGATTAGACCCTTCGGCCATTCCGGCCACATAGGACACTTCGGACTCTCCGGCCAGGGTCCGTTTGGCCACGTAGCCCGGAATGTCGGTGGGTTCAAGGGCAAGCAACTCGGCGTCGGTTAGGGGAACAGCATTGGCATCTGCTGGGCGACCCATCAATCGAGATGCTTGGGCTGCGATCGAGTGCTCGAACAGGTTGCGAGCCACCCGTCCGTTTCCAAAGCCTTTCGTTCGATCCTGCGACGCAAAGAACTCCGTGACAGCGATCGACGCGGCTGCGGTTGGTTCGTAACGATTCTTTTTGCAGAGGGTCCCAAAGATCGAAACCAGCTCTGCATCGGAGTAGTCCTCAAAGCGGATGGTTTTGGGAAAACGCGACCGTAAACCGGGGTTGGCATCGATGAACTCGGTCATTTCGTCGGGGTAGCCGGCGGCAATGACCACCACCGAATCGCGTCGGTCCTCAATCAGTTTCACCAGCGTGTCGATAGCCTCGCGACCAAAATCGCGTTCTCCGCCCCGAGCTAGGGCATAGGCCTCGTCGATCAAGAGCACACCACCATCGGCCTCGTCGAAACGTTCGGTGACCTTCAACGCGGTTTGCCCCACGAACCCCGCAACCAACCCGGAACGATCCGACTCCACGAGATGGCCACGCTGCACCACGCCTAGAGTGCGGTAAATGCGGGCCAAGAGCCGTGCGACGGTGGTCTTACCTGTCCCAGGATTTCCCGTGAACACCAAGTGCCGACTGTTGTCAACAACAGGCAGATTCCGTTCCTTGCGGAGCTTGACGATTTGCAGCAGGTTCGCCACCAACTTGACCTCGGCTTTCACCGCAGCCAAACCAATCAGTGCATCAAGCTCTGCCAGAAGGTCGTGTAAATCTTCCGGAGGGGGCAGCGGTGCCGGCTCGGGTTTCGTCGCCTCAGCGGTAGCCGTAGCGACCGTTGAAGCAGCAGAACTACTCGCTGGAGCACCGTTCAGTTTTGGAGTTCCGGAGATGATGTCCTTGGGAACCCCCCGACCATCGAGGGTGCCGACGAGCATTGTGCGAAATTCGTCTAACACTCGAAGTTCGGTTTCTGTAGGGCGAGCATCAAGTGCCACCACGAGTTGCGCTAGATCCATGGCCTTGCGGTAGTAGCTCCATCCATGGTTGGTTCCTCCAGCGCAATCGGCCGATACCACTAGATCAAACAAAGCCGACGGTTCACGTAGCCAGGATTTTTTACCTACAAGCAGCCCGGCCCGGCGGATATCCTCAGGCGACGCCAACGACAATTGCGTGGGAAAGCGAGCTCCGAAAGCTTCCAACAATGCGCAGAGTTCGTCGTCGGTATGGCGACCATCCGCATCAGCAACAGCGCAGCACAGGGCAAACGCTTCGAGTCCTAAGTCATTGATCGCTCGGTCCTCAGTGCGCCCCGTCTTCACGTAAAGCGCTCCGAGCGGCTCCCGTACTGCGTCGACGAACGCTTCTACGACGTCGTTAAGAAGCATCCTTTTCACCCCGGAATGTTCTCACGAGAATTCATGCAAGCAGGAACCCTCGCTGCAGGAACCCTCGGCTGTTGGACCTGCTTGTCGGTCAAAAGCTATTGCTTGGCCTTTGAGCGCAGATTTTGTTGACCTGATCCGTCCACGGCGTCTCCCCTTGTTCCTCTGCTTGACGCTTTTCGCTTGACGTCTTTCGACTGAAAACCTGAACAGCAAAGGTGACTGTGCAAAACTGAAATTGCGAGGGTGACCGCTGTCACCCGATAGCCTCAGTAATCCCTCGCACCTGAACGGGAACCAACAAGTGTTCAGGAACAACGGTTCCGGTTTGGAATTTTGTTCCTCGCTCAAGGTAAGTTACGCCACCATGAACTCCCGTTCAGTTTCTGCAGCGACACGTCAACCCAGGAGAAACAACACATGAAAAAATCAACCGCGATGGGTATTTCGCTCGTAGCAGCGGCACTTGTCGCCCTGCCTGCCCTCCCCGCTTCCGCTGCCGTTAAGCCAGGCCAGGCCTGCGCCAAGCTTGATTCCGTAAAAGACGGTCTTAAATGCGTCAAAAAGGGTACGAAGCGCGTCTACGCCGCTGCTGCGGCACCAACCACGATTGCCGCTGCGCCAGCTGCAGGAGCTGCTGCAACGCCTGCCGCCGTTGCAGCCCCAGCTGGCCTACAGAATGTTCCAGGCTTCGATGGTAAAACGATCACCATTGGTTACTTGGGCAACGTTTCGGTGAACTCGCAGTTCCCGGCCAGCGCTAGCTTCGCCACTGGTGGCAAGGCCCTAACCGCCGGTTTCAACGCGTATATCGACCGTGTAAACGGTGCTGGCGGTGTTGGCGGCAAGTACCCAATTAAGGTGCTTTTCAAAGAGACCTACTACACGCCGTCGGAGGTTGCGAAGGGTTACGCCGAAGTAAAGAAC
>JAYTWN010000229.1:0-6315 GCA_043743435.1 Acidimicrobiia bacterium | reverse complement strand
CCCGCGGATACCCCGTACGTCCACATAGGTTTCAAGACGGTCTCGTCCGCGGGAGCGAGGCAACACTTGACGATCGGAACGACGACCGGGTCCTCGAGCCCCGGAACGATCCGCTTCAGCCGTAATCACGCGAGATACCTTTGGTCGTGCCGCGGCCTTTGCTGTCGTCGAACGCGACGGGGTGACGCGGGGTCCAGCCTGGGATGTTGCCGTGTTGTACCTACTTGGTGAGCCAGCGCCAATGTTCGGTCGCGAATTGGGGCGTCGGGGGAACGTAAATGCCATCAGTCAATGCCTCCGAGGCGAATGAAGTCGTTGTAAAAAATGCCAAGGCCAACGGAAACCATGATCATGGCCAAAATCCAAAACCGAATAATCACGGTGGTTTCTGGCCAACCGCCCAGTTCGAAATGGTGATGAATAGGGGCCATGCGAAACAGCCGTCGCTTGTTCATGCAGCGGAAGGTAAAGACCTGAATAATGACAGACAGCGTTTCGATCACGAACATGCCACCCAACAGGGGAAGGAGAAGAGGGGTGTAGGTGATTAGCGCAACCGCACCGAATCCGGCACCGAGTCCTAACGCTCCAACGTCTCCCATGAAGATGCGGGCAGGGGCAGCGTTCCACCACAAAAAGCCAGCACACGCACCCACTATTGCACCGGTAAGCACGGCAATATCGAGCGCTTGGGGAACTTGGTACTCGGGCTTATGACGGAACATCCAAAACGCCATAACGCAATACGCCGCGGACGCGTACATCGAGGTTCCTGCCGCCAGTCCATCAAGACCGTCGGTGAGGTTCACGGCATTAGAAAAGCCAATCACGATGATCACGGCAAAAATGACCCACAGCAGTGGCGGCAGTTTCCAGCCAGGCCAGGAGAACCGTGTAAAGCCGACCACCATTTTGAGGTTGGCCCAATTGACGGCCCGCTCGGCAAAAATGATGGCGACAGCGCACTGACCGGTGATCTTGGCCCGCTTGTTCAAACCCAGGCTGCGTTTCCGAGTCACCTTGATCCAATCGTCGGCCAAGCCCACAGCTCCGCTTCCTACGAGGGCAAAGAGCGCCAGCAAACCACCCTTCGAGAACGGCACCGCATTCGTGACCCAGTGCGGCACCATGTAGCCAACCACGATGGCACCAATGATGGCGATGCCGCCCATGGTGGGCGTGCCGGACTTCTTAAGGTGTGCTTGCGGTCCGTCCTTACGAATCGGTTGCCCAATACCCCGCGCGGCCAAGAACCGCATCAAAAAGGGCATGCCAAAGATGGCCGTAAGAAAGCTGCAGACTCCAGCCACGAGCAGAGCGGTCATCGAGATTCCTTTTGGCCAGTGTTGTTACCGGTGTTTTCGTTCGTGTTGTTGTGTGCGTTAGTTCGTTCCTGTAACAGCGCAACAAGGCGTTCAAGCCCAGCCATGCGACTGCCCTTCACCAAGATTGCCGTGCCTCGACCAAGCGCATCGTTCGCTTGGAGCCAGTCGCCCGCTGCGACATAGTCGTTCACTGAGTCCGCCACGCCATAACGCGCTTCGTTCACGGAAAGCACAACATCGATTCCAAGCCGTGCTGCTTCCTCGGTAACGGCTTGGTGCATGGCCGCAGCATCGTCACCCAGTTCAGCCATGGTTCCCAGAACGGCAATCCTTCGTTCGGCCCGAAATTCAGCGAGAGCACGAAGAGCTACAAGCATGGCCGTGGGGTTTGCATTGTATGCGTCATTACAAAGCAGCGCGCCAGTGTCAAGCGTTGAGACTTCCATACGCCACGGCGAAACATCCTCGGTGTGCAGGCCCCGCGCAACGGTTTCGAGCGGCACTCCTGCGCCAAGTGCAGCACCGGCCGCGGCAAGTGCGTTGGCAACCTGGTGGCGTCCCCGTACCGATAGCTCGATAGTGATTGCACCCGCGGGACTGTTGAGGGTGAAGGTAGGGCGAAGCGTTTCATCGAGCACGATGTCGCTGGCCCAAATAGTTGCATGAATCGAACCTGCTGCACTGAAGGTAGTAACTGAGGCGTTTGTAAAGGTTTGCAACAGGTCAAGCATGGGGTCGTCGAAGTTGAGCACCGCGGTGCCGGTTTCGGGAAGCGATTGCAACAACTCACCTTTGGCGCGGGCAGTCATTTCGGCGGTGAGAAACAGTTCGCGATGCGCGGTGCCGATGTTGGTAATCACACCAATGGTTGGTTTGGCCATTTCGCACAGGATGGCGATGTGTCCAACCCCCCGTGCTCCCATTTCGACTACGGCAAACTCGGTGTCATCGGGTCCGTTAGCCAGAGTGAGCGGCACGCCAAGTTCGTTGTTGAACGACTTCACGCTAGCGGTGGTTGGGCCCGCAGCACGGAAGATGCCGGCGAGGAGATCTTTGGTCGAGGTCTTTCCTGCTGAACCAGTGATACCCACAACGGGTCCGCTGATTCGAGCGCGTGCATGAGCTCCCAGTGCTTGTAGGGCGACCTCAGTATTTGCCACCACAATTTCGCCATCGATCCCCGTGGCATGGTCTACGAGAAACGCTGTTGCACCCCCTTGTTGGGCGACTCCGACAAATTCATGGCCGTCACGTTCACCACGCAGGGCAACAAAAAGAGTATCGGGCTCAACCGACCGCGAATCAATAGTAAGTCCACGAATGATTCGGTCCGGCCCGTGTAGCACCCCTGCTGTGGCTTGGGCTACTTCGCTTCGCGTGAAGTTCATGATCGGTCCTTTGCGTAGCCGCGTTCGCCTAAAAGCACGACCGCTACTTCACGATCGTCGAATGGGTGGATCACACCAGCAATCTCTTGACCGCGCTCGTGACCTTTCCCGGCGACCACCACCACATCTCCGGGCTTCGCCGCCTCAAAGGCCAAAGCAATCGCCATTCGACGATCAAGCTCTACCGTTACGCGGGAACGCAGTGCCGGATCCATGTCGGCCAGGACATCATCGGTAATGCCCGCGGCGGATTCTGAGCGTGGGTTATCTGAGGTGAGCACGGCGAGGTGACTTCGCTTTGCGGCGATTTTTCCCATCTGCGGACGTTTGGTGCGATCGCGGTCTCCTCCACAACCAAACACGGTAATGAGCCGAGCGCCAGTTCGTAACGTGGCTTGCGCTGATTCGAGAACACGATCAAGGCCGTCTGGAGTGTGAGCAAAATCGACGATCACGCCGAAAGGCTGTCCGCACACGATGGGTTCAAAACGGCCCGGTACCACCGTAGCGATAAGGCCTTGCACTACTTGCTCCGGATTGATTCCGAGGATATCTGCTACCCCTGCTGCGCCCAAAGCGTTGGAAACATTGAAGGCTCCGGCGAGCGGCAAATCGAAGGCAAAACCTTTCCACGACATAGTGGTGTGGGTGGCAGCGTAGGCAATGGGTTCGGCGTCGACGGAGCGGAACCCAATGGTGGGAATTTGGGCCGCGTCGCGGAGTAGCTGTCCGTGAGGGTCGTCAAGATTTACGAGGGCACGAATGGAGCGAGCCGGTACAAAGAGTTCGGCCTTGGCGCGAAAGTACGCTTCCATAGTTCCGTGAAAATCAAGATGGTCTTGGGACAAATTGGTGAACAGCGCCACTGCGAAGGCGATCCCGTCGACCCGATGGAGCGAGAGCGCATGAGAGGTCACTTCCATCACCACGATCTCGATACCTTCAGATACCAATTCGGCGAGGCGTTCTTGAAGATCGGTGGCTTCAGGGGTGGTGCGTTTTTGGGTGAGCGTGCCAATGACGGCGCAAGGTAGACCTGCTTTGAGCAGAATGGTTTCCAACATGTGCGACGTGGTCGTCTTACCGTTGGTTCCGGTTACCCCAATCATGGTCAGCTTGGCTGAAGGATTGTCGAATACCGCAGAAGCAATCGGTCCCAATGCTGCGCGGGTATCGGCAACCACGAACTGCGGAACAGCGATGCCTTCCATTTCGTGGTCCACCAACAATGCCACGGCCCCTTGCGCTACGGCTTCGGCGGCAAAGTCATGACCGTCGCGATTTGCGCCTCGTACGCAGCAGAACAGTGCGCCGGGACCTACTCGTTTTGAATCATGGGTGAGGTGAACAATGGGCTGCACCGTGCCACCGATGCTGGAGTTCCCGAGCGATGGTGAGCGCAGCGCAACAGCGATGCCGCTATACCACGCGCGCATACGACCGAGGAGATCCTCGGGAAGTAGGGGCAGGCAAACAAAACGGTCGGTGGTTGAGCTCATGAACTAGGCGCGCTTATGGATTTGTCTTTTTTTTCGAAACCGCCGACGCAATATTCGTCTCGGCCTCTCCCTTGGAACTGACAAGCGTTTCGCTAATGGTCGTTGGCGGCGCAACGGCGGTGGGAAGAATGTGTGCCCGAGCTACGGCTTTGCCACCTTTACGCCAGCTTGAGAGGTCAGGAACGGTCACTGGTGGCTGCTTCGGAAGTGCCTGCACTGGTGTTGGCTGAACGGCTTGGACCTGCCCGAGAACTGGAGCCCCTGTGGCGGTAGCTGGAGTTGCCGATGTTGCAGATGTTGTGGATTGTGAGAATGCAGCGGCGAGCGGTACTCCGGCGTTCACGGTAGGCACTCCGCCAACCTGGCGGGGCCGCTCCACCACAGGCACGTTTGAAACACGTGCAGCAGCAGCCACGGGGACGACAGGGACATTTGGGTTGGCTACAACAATGGAAGCTGCAGGCACGGTGGTGACAACGGCAAACGGAGAGAGCGTGGGCACTTGCGAAGCAGCAGCGTTGGTGGGTGCAATCGCGACGATAGGGACCTGAACCTGCGGCGTTACCGGAATCTGCGCAACGACCGGAGCAGCGGATAGAGGAGCCGGTGCACTAGCCAAGGCCTGAGGCTGGGAGGAAACCACAACTGTTGATGCACCGACTTGAGCTGCAGGGTTCGCCGAGGCATTGGCAACAACCCCGGCTACCCCGAGCGTTGCCGCTTTACGAATCTCAGCTTGCTGCCATGATCCGGCTTGGGCCACGGCGCGCATTTCACGAGAAGCGCCAACCGTGACCGAGCTGTCAGTTGCCGTTCCGGCAGTGACTTGATCAGTGGTGACTTCGGTTCCGGTCGATGGTGGAACCCGGTAGTGCTGACCCAAAAAGTGAGCAATTTCCGCGAACAACGGGGCAGCAACTGCTCCGCCATAGATCGAGGTTTTTGGTTCATCGAGCAGACACAAGATGGCAAAACGAGGATTCTCTGCGGGGAAGAATCCGATAAAACTCGCTACGTACGCATCGGGATTGTATCCACGGCTGTGCAGGTTGGGCTTCTGGGCGGTGCCCGTTTTCCCAGCCACACGGTAGCCCTTTACTTGGGCCTTTTTGCCGGTGCCGCTTCGTACGACCGATTCCAGCATGTCCTTTACTTGCGTCGCAGTTTTCTCAGAAATAACCCGAACAGGATCAGCAACTTTTAGTTTGCGTTCCACACCATTTTTGTCGATGGTGGAATGCACCAGATGCAACGGTACCCGAACGCCTTTGTTGGCAATGGTGGTGTACACACCCAGCATTTGCAGGGCGGTCACAGCGAGTCCTTGGCCGATGGGAACGGTGCCGATCGAGGTTCCTGTCCACTGGTTCAACGGAGGCAGAATACCGGCTGATTCACCAGGAAAGTTGATGCCGGTTTTGAGCCCGAGACCAAAGCCGCGCATGTAACGGTCAATTTGTTTGCGGCCCAGTTGTTGGGCGATTTTGATGGTGCCAATATTCGAGGAGTTCGTGAGGATTTCCCCGGGCGTGAGCATTGCTTCTTTGTGAGGCTCGTCGTCTTTAAAGTTGTGGTCCGACACTTGCATACGGTCTGGCACGTTGAACCGAGTGCTTGGGCTCACCACGTTGTTTTCAAGCGCTGCAGCAATGGTGATGACCTTGGTGACAGAGCCTGGCTCGTAGACCGAAACCAGTGCTGAATTGTCTTCCGCCGGGAACACCTGGCCTTCGGAATTCGTCCGCATATTGGATAAGGCCACGATGTCACCGCTGGCGATATCGGCAATGGCCGTCATGCCGGATTTTGCTCCGGTAGAACCAACGGCTTGCGCAGTCATACCCTCCAGCGCATACGTCAGGGAACTGTCGAGCGTGAGCACGATGTTGGTACCGTTTTCTGCCGGAATGGTTCGGTTAAGCCCGGCAGGAATCTGCTGTCCACGAGCGTTGCGTTCAACCAGCAACTCCCCCGGTTCACCTTTGAGGTTGGGCTCGTACAGCTTTTCGAATCCGGTCTCGCCGATTCCTGAGGCACGATTGACCCGACCAAGCACAGAACGCGCCAAATCGCCCGACGGGTAGATGCGATTTTGTTCCTGTT
>JAYTWN010000228.1:0-18959 GCA_043743435.1 Acidimicrobiia bacterium | reverse complement strand
GCCGGATCGGGGACTCGCTGTCTAAACCACGCTGTAGCCAGGGTTCGGCAACGACGCAACCATGCACATAATGACCATGCACGTAGCGACGATGCATGACCATGCGATCATGCGCGAACTCGACCAACCGATAGCTCCCTCGCTCGAGACCAACGATTGCCACAAACGCTCGCTCGTCACACAAGACTTTTGCCTAAGGATTTCCCATGACTACTCCCGCCGCGCCTAGCGCGATCACCATCAACCTCACCCTCGATGGAACACCTCGCGCGCTTACCATCGAACCTGGCGATACGTTGCTGCGAGCGCTGCGTTCAGAAGGTATTTGGAGCGTAAGGTTCGGCTCCGATACCGGCGAAACCGGTGCGGCCGCGGTGCTGATAGATGGTCAACTGGCCAGTGCCGATGTAGTTCTCGCGGCCCAAGTGGACGGCCATGAAGTCACCACAGCGTTGTCGCTTAACGCCCACACTCTTGGTGAGCTGCATCCAATTCAGGCGGCCTTTGTCGCAACGGGGGCCATGCAGGGCGGATACTCGATTGGGGCCATGATGCTGGGCACCCTTGCGTTGATCAAGGCCAACCCGTCGCCGACGGAGGACGACATTCGCGACATGCTCGGCGGCATTTTGGATCGTGAAACGGCGTACGTAAAACCTGTTGAGGCGATCAAGCGTGCTGCTGCGGTCATGCGCGGCGAAACCACCGAGCCCTTTGTGGTGGAGTTCATCACACCTCTTACCGACGGAGTGCACGCGGTGGAGGTTGCTCCCGATGATCTTGCGCCCGCAATTTCCAAAGCGATTCCCCGAGTGATTCCCTCGCGAGATGTGCCCGATATGAAGGTGGTTGGCAAGGCCGAAATTAAGGTCGATGCTGTCAAGTTGGTGCGTGGAAACGCAGCGTTTGCTGATGACGTGGAAATGCGCGGCATGCTCACCGCCAAGGTGTTGCGATCACCTCATGCCCACGCTCGCATTCTCGATATTGATGATTCTGCCGCCGTTGCCCTTCCTGGGGTTCATGCCGTGCTGCACTACAAAAACACCCCGCGCGTGGCATACGCATCGGGCGGACAGTCGTGGCCAAACCCGTATCCTTTTGATCAGTTCAGTTTCGATAACAAGGTTCGTCACGTTGGTGACCGGGTCGCTGCGGTGGCCGCCGAAAACGAAACCATCGCCCGTGAAGCACTGCGACTCATTAAGGTCACCTACGAGGTGTTGCCCTTCATTCTCGATGAGCGTGAAGCCATGTTGCCTGGTGCTCCACAAATCCATGATGAACCCGATGCCATTGGTATTCATGATGCGGCCAAGAACATTGTTCACCACATGCATGGAGCGACCCCCGGCGATATTGAACGGGCCTTTGGTGAGTCCGATCACGTCTTTGAGCAAACCTTCCGAGTCCACCAGGTCCAGCAGTGCCCGATTGAGCCGCATATCACCGTTGCGTGGCTTGACGAGGATGAGCGCATGGTGTTGCGTACCGCCACTCAGGTGCCGTTCCACGTTCGTCGGATGATCGCTCCGTTAATAGGTATGCCTATTAAAAATATTCGGGTCATCAAACCGCGTATTGGTGGTGGGTTCGGGGCCAAGCAGGAAATGTTGATTGAAGACATCGCTGCGCACTTGGTGTTGGCTACCCGTCGGCCGGTGCGTTTGGAGCTTGATCGAGAAGAAGAGTTCGCGTCGTCTCGTACCCGTCACCCCCAAACCATTACCTTCAAGACTGGCGTCATGAACGATGGTTCGCTGATGGCCCAGCGTATGTACCTGCTTGGCAACACCGGTCCCTACGGCACGCACGGTTATACGGTACAAAACGTTGCCGGCCTGCGCGGTCTGTCGAGCTACAACGCCAAGTTCAAAGAGTTCGATTGCGATGTGGTTTATACCAACATTCCTGTCCCTGGGGCCTACCGAGGCTATGGCGCACCCCAAGCGGAGTTTGCGCTGGAATCCCACATGGAAGACATTGCCCGGTCCATAGGCCGTGACCCCATGGATTTCAAGCGGCAGAACTGGGTGAAGGTGGGCGATCGTTTGGATATCGTCACCCGATTGGGCGAGCGAGGCGAATCACTGGAGTTGCCATGGGAAGAGCTGCCTATGATCATGACGTCGGGCATCGAAGAGTGTGTGGCCCAGGGCAAGCGAGCCATTGGTTGGCATCGTCGACTCGATCCTGCGTGGGTTTCTCCTGTTGATCGCCCCCATATCCGGCGTGGCTTGGGATTTGCCTTTTGCATGCACGGCACCGCTATTCCGTTCCTAGATATGGGCGGTTGTTCCATGAAGCTCAACGACGACGGTTCCTTCAACGTGATGGCGGGCGCAGCAGACCTTGGCACCGGTGCCGATACGGTGTTGGCACAGATCGCGGCAGAAGTACTCGGTGTACCTATTGATGACATCATCATGTACACCGGCGATACCGATATGACTCCGTTCGACGTGGGCGCCTATGCCTCCTCCACTACCTACATCTCGGGCATGGCAGTGAAGAAAGCTGCGGATGAGTTGCGCTGGAAGATCAAGAAGCGTGCGGCCAAGATGCTGGGCGTTGAGCAGCCATGCTCCATTGAACTCAAAGATAAGCGTGCTTATGCGCCCGATGGTTCCAGCGTTTCCCTGGAGGAGGTTGCACTCAATACTCTGCACACGGAGGATCAGGAACAGTTGATGGGGCAGGGCTCCCACGTTTCACAGGATTGTCCGCCGCCGTTTGCCGCGCAGTTCGCAGAGATCGAAGTGGATATGCAAACCGGTCAGGTCAGCGTGATCAAACTGGTGATGGCGGTGGATTGTGGCGTGGCGATCAATCCGGTTACTGCTTCGGGCCAAATTGAGGGCGGCATGATTCAGGCTCTGGGTTACGCCCACTGTGAAGAGTTTGCTTTTGACGAACACGGCAAGATGATCAACGCTGCGTTTGGTCCCTACAAGATTTACCGTGCCGACGAGATGCCAGACGTTGAGGTGTTCCTGGTACAAACCATGGAAGATTCAGGACCGTTCGGCGCCAAGGCTGTTGCCGAAATCCCCAAGGATGGGGTAGCTCCGGCATTACGGGCAGCCATTGTGAATGCCACCGGTGTGGCTATCAATGACATTCCCTTCACTCCGGAGCGGGTCTTCAACGCTCTGGTTGCTGCCGGCGTTTCGCAATAGGTGTAGCGCTCTATCCATGGGCACCATCATTGCTCCGCAGTGGCTGATCACTTCCGCTTACGAACCACCTCGCCGTGGCTGGGCGGTTCGTGTCGTTGGCGACGTCATTGCTGAAGTTGGGCCTGCTGCGGAAGTGTTGGCCGTTCACACAACCGACGATGTTCTGCGCGCTAACGATCAGGTGTTGCTTCCCGGTTTCGTGAACGCCCACACCCATCTCTACGGGGTGCTGGCCCACGGTATTCCGGTTTATCCCGTGGCGGATTTTTGGAGCTTCTTGGCCGACTATTGGTGGCCCAAAGTTGAGGACCGTCTCGACGCTTCAATGATTGGCGCGGCCACGGACTGGGTATGCGCCGAGATGGTTCGATCAGGAACCACCACGTTCTATGACATTCTTGAAGCCCCATACTCCCTCCCCGATGCGCTGATGATGGAACGAGAAGTGGTCGAACGACGAGGACTGCGCGGCCTCCTTTCCTTTGAGGCCACCGAGCGAGTATCAAAGGCCAACGGTCTAGCCGGGTTACACGAAAATGAGCAGTTGATCAACGCGTGTCGCAACGACCGTGCCCGCGGCCGGGCCACCCTGGTCGATGGCCTGATGTGCTTTCACACCACGTTCACCTGCTCAGAATCGTTCATTCGATTGGCGTTCGAACAAGCATCTGATCTTCGTGTACTTACCCATGCACACTGCAACGAGGGTGTACACGAAGGACTCTGGGCCGAAGCGCATCTTGGTATGCGCACACTGGAATTTTATGATTCGATCGGCGTTCTCTCCCCATCCTTTTTGGCCTCGCAGTGCGTACAACTTTCTGATCGCGAACGGGCGCTCATTGGAGAACGTGGCGTAAAGGTTTCCCATATGCCCTTGGCCAATTGCGAGGTTGGTGGCGGCATTGCCCCCATTCCGGAGTTGGCGGATACTGGGGTGATTGTTGGTCTCGGCTCCGATGGGTACGTGAATGACTTTTTCGAAGTCATGCGCGGCGCCTTCTGGTTACATAAGGCTCGTACGCTCAACCCGTCGACCATGGGCGGACATCGCGTGCTCCATATGGCCACCGAGGGGGGCGCCCAGGCGTTGGGACTGGCCAACGTTGGCCGTATTGCTCCGGGATGGGCGGCCGATTTGCAGGTAGTGGATGCTCGTTTCCCCACACCCGTCGCCGAACACAATCTGATTGATCAGCTCATCTTGTGGCGTAACCACAACCACGTACGAGACGTCATGGTCGCCGGCACGTGGCGAGTATGCGATGGCGAAGTACTCAACGCCGATCTCGATGCTATGCGCGCATTGGTTCACGAACAGGCCACCCGGCTGTGGACGCGGAGCTGATGACCATCATGCCCGAGCTCCCTGTAGACAACTCCAATCAGACCGACCACGCAAGCTCGTTCAAAGAACAAGCCCAACAAGATCAACCGTGGCTGCCCGCTTTCGGTTTGCCAACGGGAACCTCCGATGTGGAAATTCTGCGCACCCTTACCCATGAGGTCAACGCCGGTCGATCCGTAGCGCTCGTAACGGTCACGGCAACCAAGCGATCTGTTCCTCGACATACGGGGGCCAAGCTGCTCGTTCTGTCCAACGGTGAATCCACGCGGACCCTGGGAACGATTGGCGGCGGGGAAATGGAAGCGCGCTGCATCGTCGAAGCGACCGCAGCAATCGCTGACGGAAAATGCCGAACGTTAACGTACGAATTACTTGATGCTGCCAACGGTGATCCTGGCGTTTGCGGCGGAACCGTGGAGCTTTTTGTGGAACCGTTTCTTCCCACCCCAACCGTGTACGTGATTGGTTGCGGCCATGTGGGTGCAGCCGTGGTGAACCTGGCCAAATGGATGGGCTACCGGGTGGTAGCCACCGATGATCGAGCGGCGTTGGCCACTCAAGCCAATCTCCCCGGGGCCGATGTGGTGTTCGCCGGGGCTTTTGCCTCAGCATTGGAGGCTGAGCCAATAGGCGCGCATACTTCGGTGGTCGTCGTCACCCGGAACATGGCCGTTGATTTGGAGCTTCTTCCGCTCGTTCTGGCTACGTCGGCCCGCTTTGTTGGGGTTATGGGTTCCGCTCGACGGTGGGCTACGACCGGTGCTGCGTTACAGGAGCGTGGGGTGTCACGTGAGGCCTTAGCCCGCGTGCACTCCCCTATTGGCTTGAACATCAATGCAGAGACCCCGGAGGAAATCGCCGTTTCCATCATGGCCGCCGTGGTTTCGGATCGTCGTTCTGTTCCTGTTGATCCAGGGAATCCGGAACGGCCTTGAGCACCGCGACACCTGATCGTTGGCGGGCCCCTTCTCCGCTTCGCTTTGAACCCCACCAGAGCGTTCTATCCGACCGGCAAGTAGGGCCTGGGTCTCAGCCTCGCCTTGCGGTACTGCGTGGTGGCGGCGATATTGCCACGGGCGTGACCTGGCGATTGGTACAGGCCGGGTTCGCGGTGGTGGTTTTGGAACTTCCCGAGCCGTTGACCGTTCGTCGCACCGTTGCCCTTTCCAGTGCAGTTCGTATGGGCACTGTCGATATTGAAGGCCTCCGTGGCACGCTGTTCACCGATGCTCGCGAAGCTACCGAAGCGGCACAACTTGGCGCCGCCAATGGTCGAGCAGAGGTTCCGGTTCTGGTGTGCCCTTCGCTCGTGGAGTTCATGGGCAGCGCCCGGAAACCCCACATTGTTGTGGATGCCCGCTTAGCGAAGCGCAACCTTGATACGTCGATGAATGATGGCGACATGGTGATCGGGCTCGGCCCCGGATTCACGGCGGGGGTGGACGTGCATGCCGTTGTGGAAACCAATCGAGGACATCACCTCGGTCGGGTGTTCTGGACTGGATCAGCGGAGCCGAACACCGGCATTGCTGCAGTAGTCGGTGGACGAGGAGCTGAACGAGTACTACGTGCACCTAGCAATGGATCCGCGATATGGCACACCCGCATCGGTGATCTGGTTCTTGAAGGGCAGCACCTCGGCACGATGTCAGACGGGGCACAGTTAATCGCCCCGTTCACTGGCGTTCTCCGTGGTCTGATTGGTGAATCCGTCGCCGTTACTTCCGGGCTAAAGATCGGCGATATCGATCCCAAGTGCGAACCATCGGCATGCTTTGAAATTTCTGACAAGGCCTTGGCCATCGGTGGTGGCG
This sequence comes from Acidimicrobiia bacterium, assembly GCA_043743435.1. GTDB lineage: Bacteria > Actinomycetota > Acidimicrobiia > Acidimicrobiales > JANYDT01 > JANMZO01. The sequence continues at coordinate 12,618 of JAYTWN010000228.1, read as the reverse complement.
TGGTGGAAGCGGCCCTGGTCGGACTGCGGAACCGCGAACACCTCTCGGTCGCCTCCAGCACGCATCTAGAGAACGAGGCCTAGAGAACACAGGCTAGAGAACGAGGCCTAGAAAACGAGGCCTAGAGAACACGCTCGGAACCTTGTGCACTTCAGGACGAATGAGGTGCAGTGCACCAACCGCCGCTCCGGCCCCGGAATACTCGCTGTCGGGAGCCACGATCACTACCTCACCGAATGCCAACATGGCCGGTGCCAGCCAATGGAAACCTACAGAATCAATTCCGCCGTCGTTCGTGACCACAATGCGCATCACTTCAACGTAGTGGCCCGGCAGAGGTGGGAACCAACGAGCGGGCGACCGGGTGCTAAACAACACAGCAACTGCCGGGGCCGCAGGAAGCGGCGCTGTCTGGGCTACGAGGACTTTCGAAGGCGTTCGTGCGCTACGCGGACTTACCCTAAGGTCGCACGATGGATCTAACTGGCTCCGAAACGAACGTTCCGCTCGGGGCAATCGCCACCGCAGCCCAAGAAATTCTCGTCGCCCTGAATCTCGAACGAAACGGCCGGTTTGATGAAAAAGCTGTCAACGGGGCGCCATTCCAATCACCCTCACCGACCTCACCGACCTCACACACCTCGCAGACCTCACCCCAAGAAGCCCAATCCAGCACCGTGCCAGTGATCGCTGTTGTAGGGGCCGGCGGGAAGTCCACTACGACGTTTTCTGTGGCTTTCGCCCTGGCCGCTCTCGGACGACGGGTCGTTGTCTCTACGACTACCAAGATGGGACACGACCAAACGGGTGGTCTACCAGCGACGCCACCCGACACGTCACTCGTGGCGGCAGCTTTGACCGGCCCGGGAGTGTGTCTCGTGGTTCAACACCCGGATCCAACGTCACCGAAAGTTATAGGTCCACCTACTGTTTGGTTTGATCTTTTGGCCGCCTCTGGACTCGTTGACGCCATTGTGCTGGAAGCGGATGGCGCAAGGCGGCGCAACGCAAAAGCCCCAGGTCCCCACGAACCCGTACTTCCGTTGTCAACGAGCCACGTGGTTGCAGTTCTGGGGGCCGATGCCCTTGATCGGGTAATCGAGGATCAAGGGCATAGGCCGATGCGAATAGCGGCGGCTGCGGGGTGTGGTCCCTACGATCGACTTACTGCGGAACGGGCTGCCCGTTTGATCACTAGTGACATTGGAGGTCGAAAAGGAGTAACCTCATCCATTGGATTCTGTGCTGTGCTTACGAAAGTGGCGGATGACAACCGCAAGAATGCCCAACACATGAGCGAGCTAGTGGAATCCGCTGGGTTCGCGATAGTCATGGTTCCCTTCGACGTCGGGGCAAAATCGATTGTCCGTCCAGAGCCTACGAGCCCGGAGCGATCGGCCTGAGTTAGCAAAGCTGCAATGTTTTGGGTGCCCATTGCCGGACCCAAAGAAACGATCTCGACTGAGACGAGAACCGCGACTCACGCTGAGAAGAATTTCGAGCCTCAATTGGGACCCTGACTTAGCTTCTTAGCGAGGTATTCCTTCAAAACGGCGGTTGAACAACTTTCTCCTTCAGTTCAGGCTAAGGACAGACGATTGCCTAGTCATGTCTCGTTCGATATCCCGCACTGAAGGGGTCAAAACCAAGAGTATTCGGCACTTCAAGGTTCCTGTGCTCTATTGCCTGCTGCTCGTTCTGTTCTCTGGAATCGCTCTTTCTGAGATCCGGGCCTTTCACAACGAGCGATCATTTCGAACGGCAACCCTAAAAGATGCCAGGTCCTGGCAAAAAGTTGACACGAGCATTGTCGAGCTCTTTCGTATAGGCGCGATCATCGATTATGTCGATGCAGAAGAGGTCGATTCAGACCAGAGTTTGGCGCAGGCAAACGCAATCTTGGCAGCCGAGATACGAAAATTAGAAGACCGGCAACTCTCAATACGAAACACTGTTCTCGCCATGGAGTCCCAATTTCATCTCCCTGAAGCGCCCACTCTGGTCGCGCTGGATTCGCTGAAGACCAACGCGGACAGGCTCGTCAAGTCGGTTCGCTACAACCTTGCCGGAATGCGCAATGGAGATCTCACCATAACGCTTCAAGGACTCGGCCTCGATCAAAGCAACGGTCTCGTCGTGGCCTATAACGAGTCCATGATGAAGCTCTCCACCCAACTTGAACGGTTCCGAATTGCGTCGATCAAGCATCGTTCCGATGAATCGGCGAGGGCTGCCACAACCACCCTTTGGCTTGGTTGGATTGGCGTTGCAGTAGTCCCATTGGCAGCAGTTGTCGGGTGGATGATCAAACGGCGACACGAACAGATCACCGCATCACGAGCTCGTGCCCTTGCTGAGATATCGAGCCGAGAAGCTGAACTGCGAACGCTCGCCCGTCAGCTCACAGAAAGCAACCGTGACCTGCAAGACTTCGCCCACGTAGCATCTCACGACCTACAAGAGCCACTTCGAAAAATCGTCGCCTTCGGTGATCGTATGCGCACGAAGCACGGCGAGAACATGGCTCCTGAGGCCATCGACTATTTGGATCGCATGCAATCCTCTGCTGCTCGCATGCAAACCCTCATTCAAGATTTACTTGCCTTCTCCCGGGTGAATGCCAAAAGTGAACCGTTTCGGAAAGTGAATGTGCAAACCATCGCCGTTGGCGTTGCGTCGGATCTCGAAATCGCCGTGGAAAGAACTGGCGGGAAACTCACGGTCGGCGAACTTCCAAGCATCGAAGCGGATCCCACTCAACTCCGCCAGTTGTTGCAGAACCTCATTAGTAATGCGTTGAAGTTTCGCAAGCCCGATGTTGCTCCCGAAATTGTCGTGGCGGCCACGGTGATTGGCAAGACCTCACCCCTCTTTCCCGAGCTCCTCGTCGGCAGCCAGGCGCAACGGTGGTGTCGCATAACTGTTTCCGACAACGGCATTGGGTTCGACGAAAAGTACCTCGACCGAATCTTCAAAGTCTTTCAGCGCCTCCACGGCCGAACGGAATTTGAAGGCTCCGGGATTGGCTTAAGCGTGTGCCGTCGAATTGCTGAACGACACAACGGCGACATCACCGCCACCTCGATCGCAGGTGTCGGGACCACGTTCATCATCACCTTGCCGGTTACCCAAACCGAACAACGATCGCTTTTGCTAGGGCGCACAGGGTCATCAGGATCAGCAGAGTCATCAGGGTCCAACCTTTCTGATCTGGTCGACGTCTAACCCAAGGCGGTTCAGCTGGGGACCACACAGCCAGGAACCACACAGCCTGCGGACCACACGCGTGCACGCTGCTCGTTTTGTTCTCAACAGCTTCAAACCTCAAATCGCTTCCCCAAACGTTTTACACAAAGTAGGAATTCATGTCACATCCCGCCGTTTCCATCACTATCCTCCTCGCCGACGACGACGCTGATGACCGTCTCATGGCCAGAGAAGCCCTCGAAGAGAGCCGCCTTACCAATCCACTGGTAACGGTCGATGACGGGGAGGAACTCCTCGAATATCTCTGCTACCGCGGACGCTACGCGGGGGCAACACATAAACGTCCTGGGCTGATTTTATTGGACCTGAACATGCCTCGAATGGACGGAAGAGAGGCCCTTCGCGAAATCAAAAAGGATCCTGATCTTCGCCGTATCCCGGTGATCGTACTCACCACCTCAAAGGCCGAGGAAGATATTCTGCGTACATATGATCTTGGTGTGAACTCGTTTATCACCAAGCCTGTCACATTCAATTCCCTCGTAGACGTGATGAGCACGCTGGGCCGCTATTGGCTCGAACTGGTCGAACTTCCCGATGCGCAGCAAGCTGCGTGACGAAGAAGCGTGCTGGTCACCAAACTCGCAGGAATTATGACAAAAACCTTGATCTCCGTGCTTCTCGTCGATGACGACGAAGAAGATGCTTTCCTTACCAGGGAGTTACTTGGCGACGTCGCCAATCTACATTGCTCGGTAACCGCAGTGCATAGCGCTGACCTAGCAGTAAGGGAACTCGTTGTTGGGCGCTACGACGTTTGCCTGCTTGACTATCGGCTCGGCGGTGAAACTGGTCTCGAGGTACTGGCATCAGCGACTCTGCAAGGGAGCGACATTCCCTGCATCATGTTGACCGGCCAAGACGACGAAGAGACCGATAGTGCCTCACTAGCTGCAGGTGCAGTCGACTATCTGGTGAAGGGAAACTTCGATGGTGAGACCTTGGCTCGTACCATTCGCTATGCCGTTCGAAACACACAAACGCTTCGTTCGCTTAGGACCTCCGAACAACGATTCCGATCCGTGGTCGACAGCGCCAGCGACGCCATTCTCGTTGTCGCCGACAACGGAATTGTGCAGTCATGGAATCCTCAAGCCACCAAGCTTTTCGGTCGTAATTCCAGCGCGCTTGGAACTATCCAGTTCGGCGAACTCTTTAAGGCCGACCTGGCCAACCACGACGTAAGCCCGGTACCAGATCTGGTCAGCGGTCTTCGCCGCGTGCAACAAATTGAAGACGATCAAGCATTTCATTTGGAGGCACACAGGCCGGACGGAACCAGTGTCCCCTGCGAAGTGACCATGGCCAGCTGGCTTGAAGCTGACGGCAAGAAATGGACTGCCATTGTTCGTGACGTAACCGAACGAAAGGCCATGGAGGATCGGCTCGTCCATCAGGCGTTTCACGATCCACTAACAAAACTGGCGAACCGTTCGTTGTTTCGAAACCGTGTTGAGCACGGAGTAAAACGGCTTTCCCGGGCAGCAACGTACGTGGGGGTCTTGTTCTGCGACCTTGATGATTTCAAACGAGTCAACGATACGCTTGGCCACGCGGCAGGTGACGAGCTTCTTGTCGCAGTTGCCCAACGGTTACAAAGTTGTATCAGACGACAAGACACCGCCGCTCGGCTTGGGGGCGATGAGTTCGCCATTCTTGTCGAAGACGCAAACGACACTGAAGAGATTCTCAAAATCGCCGCTGCCACGCTTCGAGCCTTTAATCAACCCTTTCTTCTCACGGAACGCGAAGTAGTGGTCACGGCAAGCATCGGAATTGCCATCTCGGGTGAAGTCGATAACGAAGCCGAAGTCCTTCTTCGGAATGCAGACGTTGCCATGTACGCAGCGAAACACTCGGGCAAGGATCGCTATACCGTGTTTGAAGGGTCGATGCACCGAGAACTGATGTACCGCCTGCAGCTCGAGGGCGATCTTCGAAAGGCCGTTGAGCAACATGAAATAAGTGTTCGTTACCAGCCAATCGTGCACCTCGGCACTACCGCGTTGCGTGGCTTCGAAGCTTTGGCCCGTTGGGAACATCCAACCCTCGGAACTATTTCGCCGGTTACCTTCATTCCGTTAGCCGAAGAACTTGGGCTCATTCCAGAAATCGGTCGCCAGGTGTTGCGCCAGGCCTGCAATCAACTCAAGCAATGGCAACAAGCAACCGGCCTTAAAGATTTGATTGTTTCGGTAAACATCTCGGTCCTGCAGCTTGAAGATGATTCGATGCACAACGTGGTCTCAAAGGAGCTTGAGAATTCTGGCCTTGAGGCTTCGAAACTTGTGTTGGAGATCACCGAATCAGCCATGGCACAGGATCCGATGCTGACCTCAGCAAGGTTGGCACTTGTCAACAATTTGGGAGTCAAGCTTGCCATTGATGATTTTGGGACGGGCTACTCATCCCTGAGCTATCTGCGTGACCTTCCGGTCGACATTCTCAAGATCGATAGGTCCTTCGTCAATCAAATGAGTGATCGGGGCGGCGCGGGGGAAAAGCTTGTGAGGGCGATTGTGGCCATGGCTCATAGTCTTGGCTTGCAAATTGTTGCCGAGGGAGTTGAGACTGTAGAACAGCAGCTCACGCTTACCGAATTGGGTTGCGCGTTCGCTCAAGGAAACCTGTTTGCTCTGCCTCTGCTACCAAGCGAAGCCCTCGATTTCATCAGCGATCGCTTGGCTTCCATGACCACCCAGTGAAGGAGGGAATTTTCCATTTTGTTGGGAATTCCCTCAGGCTGGGTTGGGCTTAAGCCGAAGCAGTTTCTATGACCCGGCACCACGACCGTTTCGTGGGTTTGTTGGCAGCGATCACCCTTGCAGCCGTACCACTCCTTCTACATCCTGGACCCGCTGCAGCAAAGAAAAAACAAACCAAAATTGGTAGGGCAGGTAAAGCACGAGCTCCGCGCACTCCAACCCAGGCCCAAAGCGCTGGTCTCTCTCGCGAGTTGCTTGCGAAGCCCTTTGGTGGCCAAACTCCTCAGCCGATAACGCTTGGCGGCCTACGACTTCCCGGCCAGGTCATCGGGCCCAAGATTCATGTTGCGACAAGCACCGGTATGCACCCGCAATTTTGGGCTGGCGTGAACCTTGGCGCCACCTTGCCCGGCACTTCCCCTGGCGAACTGGCTCCGAAGCGATCCGATTACGACCGTTGGCTCGTGCAGATGGGTGAATTCGGCGCAACTTCAGTACGTATTTATACGATCTTGAAACCGGATTTTTACGATGCTGTGCGCGCATACAACCTTGCGCATGTCCAGGATCCGATCTTTGTCATCCACGGGGTTTGGATTCCCGAAGACGAGATGTTGCACACGCAAAACGCTTACGATCCCGACGTGACGCAAAAATTCCGCGCTGAACTTTCCGATGCTGTTGCCGCAGTCCACGGTGATCTCGTTCGCCCGGCCAGGATTGGTCACGCCAGCGGCACATTCACCAGCGACATTTCACCTTGGGTTATCGCGTACTCCATTGGTGTGGAATGGGATCCCGGCGTGGTCGAAAACACGAACAGGGTGAACCAGAACGCAAACGTTGATTCCACCACCGGAGCTCTTACCGTCACGGCTCAGGGCACCCGCTCCGCCAAGTTCATCACCACCACTCCCGATGCCAATCCAATGGAACGTTGGATTGCTTCAATGCTTGATCACGTGGCCATCCTTGAGGCCAAGCGCGGTTGGAGCATGCCACTCACCTACACAAACTGGGTAACCGCCGATCCCATCAAACACCCCGAAGAGCCCTTTCGTTCTGAAGATTCCATCGTCGTAGACGCGAAACACATGGCCGCTACGCCCGCATGGCCTGGTGGATTTTTCGCCTCCTATCACGGTTACCCCTATTACCCCGATGGGCTTCGTTTTCAAACGGACTATCTCAACTATCGGCGACCCGCCACCAACACCCTCGATGCCTACGCCGGGTACATCCACGCCCTGCATCAACACCACGGCGAACAGGCCGTCATGATCACCGAGTTTGGGCAACCGTCAAGTATCGGCATCGCCCATCGCGGACCAAACGGCCGCGACCAGGGTGGTCACTCCGAGCAACAAGCAGGCATCAACAATGCTGATCTCATGCGCATCATCCACGAAGAGGGTTTTGCCGGGGGCATGGTGTTTGAATGGCTCGATGAATGGTTCAAGTTCACCTGGAACTCCGTAGAGCACGAGCTGCCCAAAGACCGTCGTTCAATGTGGCGCAATCCGCTGACGAACGAGGAACACTTCGGGATCTTGGCGCTCGAAGCCGGAGCTACCCAAAAAGTTGTGCTCGATGGGAAAGATAACGAGTGGACCCGCAAGCAAAGCCAGATCATCCTTGAGGCCAAAGGTCCAGTCTCCCAAGTTCGCGCGACTCACGATGAAGAGTCATTGTATCTACGCATACGATTTGCCGACCCCAAAGCGCAACCCTGGGCGACAGAAGAACTAGCCGTAGGTCTACAGGTATTCCCGGAACCCAACAAAGGCTTACCTGGTCGCCCCGGTGTGTCTCCGGAATCCAATGTGGCCGTTCTTGTTGGACCGGGGAACGTGGCGAAGCTGCGCATTGCTTCATGGACCGATCCCGTCGCGTTCGAGTTCGGCGTGGCCAAAAAGGAATTGGCGTTCAATCCCGGGGACCTGGTTCCTGGGAGCGGCGCATGGACGGTACCCCAGCAAATTGTCAGCCGGGCACTGGTCGTTCCGAGCACCAACGAAAAGCTCCCCATTGACACGATTGCGTTCGGAGACTTGCGATGGGGAACTACTGATCCTGCCAAGCCCGAGTTCGATGACCGTGCGCTGGTGAACGGTTCGAAAAATGTTCTCGAGCTTCGAATACCGTGGGGTCTTATTGGCCTTTCAGACCCTTCAAGCAAACTTCGGTTGCGTCCGAATGTCGACGGCACCCTGTCCTCCGAACCAATTGACCGCATTGGGATCAACATCGTCGGCCCGAAAGGTATCGTCGCCAAAACGAAGGGTTACGGCTGGGACGGTTGGAACAGGGTCACCTGGCATGAACGTAAAAAGGCCGGATGGCCATATCTACAGGCGGTCATGAATGAATACGGCTGACGCACTCCTCTTCGCTGGAACCCGGCTTTGGAGCGTGGCTCTGCCTGTCGGATGAGATCGGTTGCCTATCGGATGAGATCAGGTGCCTATCTGTTGTGGATCGGGTTTGCCTTTCGAGTCTGAATCGGGTTCGGAATATCGGGGTTCGGAATATCGGGGTTCGGAATATCGGGCGTTCGCTCTGCTATCCCGTAGGGTTTAGCCGTGGCAAATTCTTCTGCAGCAAAGCCCATGAACATCAGTGTCAATCTCATGCCCGAAGCACCGGTTGCCGTGTTGGTAGACCTGGCTAAATCCGCGGAGGATCTGGGTTTCGCCCGGGTATGGGTCTACGACGAGGGCCTAGCGATGCGCGATGTCTACGTCACCATGGCGGGCATTGCCGTGGCCACCACGAAAGTCCACATCGGCACCGGTATCACCAACCCCTATACCCGTCACCCCTCCACCACCGCTGCGGCGATTGCCACGTTGTATGAGATGAGTGGCGGTCGAGCGTTCCTGGGGTTGGGGGCTGGTGGTTCGCTTACGCTCGGCCCGCTTGCCCTGGATCGTTCCAAACCGTTAACGGCAACCCGTGAAACGCTGACGGCGTGTCGGAAGTTGTTCGATGGTGAAACAGTTACTATGCATACAGATCGTTTTTCTTTGGTGGATGCCTCGCTTTCGTTTGGCAATCTCAACATCGAGATCTGGCTCGCCGGACGAGGACCAAACATGCTGGCCATGGGGGGAGAGTTGGCCACTGGCGTCATGCTGGATTTTCTCGACCTGGAATCCATGGATGAAACCATTGCGTTGGTTCGCTCTGGTTCAGCTCGCAGCAACAATCATGCCAAGTTGAGCTATTCAACCTTGGTTCTCACCTCGGAGGAGGAAGTCGATGCTGCCAGACCGCACCTTACGTATCGTCTCGTCGATTCACCGGCCAAAACCAAAGCGCGCTTAGGAATAACCGAAACCGATGTTGCCAACATTCGCGAAGCCATGAGCGATTCGCTTACGGCCGCGGCCGAGTTCGTTAAGCCTGAGTGGGTTCGACCCTTTGTTATTGCCGGAACCCCCGATGAATGCGCCAAACAGCTGCAGCACCTCTCAGCCGCCTACGCCTTCGATGAATTCCTCCTGCCCATTCTCGATCTCGCCGATGCGCCACGGCTCATGAACGTGGTCGCCGACATCAACGCACGGTTGCAGAGCTAGCGCATGGCCGCTCCAATCAACCTCTCCGGTGGGGCTCGCTTCGATCTCCCCACACAACACAAACCCCTAGCGATGTGCTCTGCTCCCTCGGCGTCAAAGATCTCTCCGCGTCGATGGGTACAACCCCGCTGCTCCCGAGCCGACCCGCAGTAACTCGGGACACTGGCTCGGAAGCATCGGTTGGAACCTGCTAGGAAATCTTGGTGAGAAGCTTGGCCAGCTCTTCAGGGCCAACCAAATCCCACTGCTGCGCGCCAATGGCATCGAAGCGAACGATTCCTGCCGTGTCGACGATGAACAGCGCAGGCTGCTGCCCGAGCGACATCATGCGACTGGTTACGTCGTAAGCCTCGAATACTTTGCCATCGGTATCGGCCAGAACGGTGAACGGATAGGTGTTGGTCTTGAGATGCTTCACCAACTCATCCTGGGAATGCGGGGCAATGGCAACGATCGTTGCACCGGTAGCGGTAAGTGTGCTTATTGACTCACGCAACTGCGCGAGATGCTTGCGGCAAAACGGTCAAAAAAACCCTCGAAGGAAGACCAAGACTACCGGGCCGGTTGCGTGCGCGTCGGCCAGGGTCCAAGGCGAACCATCGGCTTGGGTGAGGGTAATGGCTGGCGCGGTTTCGTTGAGTCGAGCAGTGCGTGAGGAGCGAGTTCCCATAGTGCTCAAATCGTAGAGCTGATCGAGAGCCAACCTTGGCAACCAATTCGCTATGTCGACGATTACTCTCAACTTGCAGGAAATGATCAAGGCCGATGATGTCTCCTAACGAGACTCCGGTCACGAAACCTCTCGCCAACGGGTCTATCGACCGCACTCACGATGCCTGGCACCTCTCATAAGGAATACGCCGGTGCCTATTCGGCTCGGCTTAGAGCACGAGCCGATAGGTGAGTGGTCAATCAAACACAGCACAATGCTTTTCGGACGGCGTCAGGCCGGACGGCAAAACCCCACAGCTCTCAACTCTGCCTATCGGCGCGGCCTCTTAGCTTTCCTGTTCGGCGGCTAGTTCGAGCCAACGCTCTTCGATGGGGTCTAGCTCGGCTTGGATAGTTGCCAGCTGCGTGCCGAGAGCGGTGATTTTGGTGAAGTCGTTTCCGGCGGCTTCGAGTGCAATAGTGAGCTTGTCGCGGGCCTTGGTGAGGCGGTTCACCTCTCGTTCGGCATCTTTGATCAACTGACGCAGCGTCGAGGCAGATCGCTTCGGCGCTGCTGGTCTTTCTGCCACTTTCGCTACCGTCGCCACCGGATTTGTCGATCCAGCCGGGGCCGTTGACTGTTTTTTTGGGCCGGTTGGGGCAGTAGATGCCTTTGGCGCGCTGGACGATTTGGCCACAGCACCCGTAGCCACGGAAGGGGCCACACTCGGCGCTTTGCCAGCTCCCTTGCCTGAGCCTTTGTCGGCCACTAATCGTTCTTCGCGACGGGCGCGCCAACCGGCATACCCACCCGCAACCAACGTGGCTTTGCCGCCTTCAATGGCCAGCACTTCTTCAACGGTGCGGTCCATAAACGCCCGGTCGTGACTCACCACTACCACGGTTCCCGGCCAGTCCTCGAGAAAGTCCTCAAGAGCGCGGAGGGTGTCGAGATCCAAATCGTTTGTAGGTTCGTCAAGCAATAACACGTTGGGTCGCTCGGCCAACACCATCAACAACTGCAACCGGCGTTTTTCCCCACCGCTCAATAGGCCGACGGGTGAAAACTGCGCGTCATCAACAAACCAGAATTGCTCCATCAGGCGCTTGTCTTCTGGTGATCCTGCAACCCCATTTTTCCCTGCCACGGCGTCACGAACACGCATGGTGGGATCCAGCGTACGTCCGCGCTGATCGTAGTAGCCCACCCGAACCGTGGGACCGGTATCGATAGTGCCCTCAGCCGGAATGAGACGTTCACTTATGATATCAAGCAATGTGGACTTACCAGTTCCGTTGGCACCCACGATGCCGTACCGAGCACCAGGATCCAACAGAATTTCTAAGCCTTTGAACAGCCAGGGACCGAACTCACCGCTTTCCGGTGCTGAGCCAATGGCTGGGAACCGATGGCCGATATCGTGGAGGTCGACGACTTTGTTTCCAAGCCGTGGGGCAAGGCGAGTATCAACGGCGTTGCGGTAGGAACCCTGTGCGGCGCTGGCCGTTGGCCCCTGACCTTCACCGGAACGACCGGTCGCGGCCCCAATCTCAAAGGCCCCGCTTCGCGCTGCTGCTTGAGGTCGATCATTGATTAGCTTCGTCGCCGATTCTATGCGCGCTTTCGATTTCGCGGTACGAGCCGGTGCACCTCTGCGCAACCAAGCCAACTCGCGTTTGGCCAAAATTTGCCGAGTGGATTCTTCCGATGCCGCACGATCCTCGCGCGAAGCACGACCATCGAGGAAGCCCTGATAACCACCGTCATGCACGTAACCGGTGCCGCGATCAATTTCCAACACGCGAGTGAGGACACGATCGAGCACATGACGATCGTGACTCACCATGATCAGGCCGCCGCGGTAACGGGCCAAGCGCGCTTCCAGCCAGGCAATAGCGTCGAGATCCAAATGGTTGGTGGGCTCGTCGAGAATCAACAAATCCGGTTGGCTTACCAACGCTCGGGCCAGAGCTACACGCTTGGCCTGTCCGCCGGAAAGCGTGGTGGTATCAGCATCAAGCATCCCACCCATACCGAGGCGATCGAGGAACTCTTCGGCCTCCCATGAATCAGCGTCGGGCAGATCATGGAGCACCGCTTCGCGGACCGGGCCGGGTGCCAATTTCGGGTCCTGCTCCAACACGGCCATGCGCAAGGTTTTCGAGCGACGAACCACACCGGATTCCGGTTGGATATCGCCAGCCAACATCCGCAGAAAGGTGGATTTGCCACACCCGTTGATGCCCACGATCCCCCACCGGTCCCCATCGTTGATGGTCATGGAGAGGTTTGTGAACAACGGCTTGTCGGGCCGTGAAGCGGTAAGTGAATCGGCATCAATGAGAATCATGAGGCGAACATTCTCCCCTGAACCACTAGGCCGCCGGTTCAGACCCCAGGTGAAGTTGGTCGC
>JAYTWN010000227.1:0-6349 GCA_043743435.1 Acidimicrobiia bacterium | reverse complement strand
TCGTTGGTATGCCTCTTCGGCAACCCGTAACAGTTTGCTGGTTTGGAACGCTGGACTTGCGGCGAAGCCGTTGGTTGGTCGTGGTTCTGCTGGCAGGTCCGCAGCGTGGGAGTAGGTGCATACGTCACGAGCGAGAACAGCGATGCCGGGTTGGCGCATCGCCTGAATAGTTGTTGGATCGTTGAGGAGTTGATGGATGTCGTAATAGTGGCGGGCTGCTTTGCGGATTACTGATTCGTCGCCGCCAACAAATGCGGTGTGGAGGAGCACGAGTTTTTCGACGAGGGTGCGTGATGGGTCCAACACCGAAACCATGAACGGCTCCGCTTCGGCGAACTCGGCTAGTTCGGTTGGAGCGTGTTCGGCGAGGAGCGAGCGGATGTTAAATCCGGTCGAAGGCATTGCTCCGCCTCGTGCGCCGAGTTCGAGGAGCGCACCCTCCGACAGTGCACCGGACGCTGACCCTGCCCGGTAGTGAAATCGGGCTGATCGTTTTAGTCCTTCTTTGTTGCCGGGCACGTCGGCTGGTTGGATGATCGTTGCCTGCGAGGCGGCGGTAACAAGGTTCTTGAGGATTGTGTTCCGAGCACCTTTTCCTTTGTCGTCGGGAAGGACGACGAGGATATCGACGTCCTCGGAGAAGCGCTGGATCAAGTGGTGAGCTTTGGAAAGGCTCGTGCCTCCCTTGAAAAATATGGGGATGTTGTGGCGGGTGCTTTCTGCCGCAACGCCCCGCAGAATTTCGGTTACCCAAAAGTCCTTTTCGATGTGTTCTTGGGGAATGCCGGTCCGGTCGGCGATTTGGACGGAGAGCACGAAGACTGCATTGGGTTCTGACACCAATCGGGGTCGGGGGCTTTGGGTCATGCGGTCGCCACTATTGTTCGCCACCGTTCGCGAGGCGCGATTTGTGCTTCGTCTGCGATTTCGTCGTGAAGAAGTTCCTGACGGGCAGTGCCGCCGGCTAGCAGCGTCCGTAGGTGTTGGACTGTTGCTGGCCATGAGTGTTCTGAACTGTCTGGTTCTCGGAGGATTTCGAGGAAGGCAACTTCGATTGGTCGTAGGTCGCGTTCGCGTCGTTCGAAGGGCCGTTTTCGGAATCGCACTCCGTCGAGTGGGTCCGGGGTTTTCCCAGGTACGGCAACTTCGACGATGCTCGGGACCTGTGTGGTGAGGCCCAAAAACCGTGCGGCGCTAATCCCCGCTGGGCCTGAGCCCTTGCCGCCTATCTGGAGAGCGACGTCAAGCTTCGAAGGACTGGTCATTCCGAATCTCGTGTGTTCCCCCCGCCAATACGTCCCCTTGCGCACCCGGACAAGTTCCGACGCCGCAACCAGGCGACTCAAGGCGCTTTCCACGGCCCGGTCTGAGCCGCTGAAATCTGACCGTCGAAGAAACGTCCCACTGTCGGTAGCTAACACGTGCTCTCTGATCTGAGCAGCAACCGAGGAAGTCTTCATGGAGGAAAACACTACCGGAAACCTCGCACAATGGCAATTGGTAGCTCCGGGACGGCCCGCGCTATGTGAAAGTTCAATGGCTCACTTGACGTCGTCCAGGTAAGAGGTCTCCTCGGCGCCGACGGATGGCTTCCGGGTGCGGTCGACCAGGCCGTTGAGGTCGTCGGTGAGGCGGCGTTGGGCTCCTTCGAAGAGGTGGCCGTAGACGTTCATGGTGACGCCGATTTCGGAATGGCCCATGCGTTCGCTGATGGCTTTGGGGTGCGCGCCGAGTTCGATGAGTAGCGACGCGTGGCTGTGGCGGAGGTCGTAAGGGCGAAATCTTGGCAGGTCGGCTTTGGTTTGCGAGGCGTCGATCAGTTTCCAGACAAATCCATCGGTGAGTGGTAGCCCGGTAGGAGAAACGAATACCCGTTCCGCCGGCAGCAAAGTGCGATCGAGTTTCGTTTCCCGGGAGGTGATCTGTACGCGTAGTTCTTCCATCAGCCACATCGGAAGCGGGATCGTTCTAGTACCGCTCTCAGTCTTTGGGCCTTTGACCACGATCACGCCGGTGACGAGCATCTGTACTTCGTTGATAGTGATGGCTGAGCGTTCCCAGTCGATATCGCAAACCCTAAGTCCACATAGCTCGGATGTTCGTAGTCCGGCAAGAACAAGTAGCCAGACAGCAGTCTTGTAGCGATCATCGGTGTTCTCGATCAGGTGATGGACTTGGCTCATCGACAGGATCGTCGGCCGTAACCGACGCACTTGGACGTGATGGTTACTTGCTGGGTTCTCCTTCAACACCTTCGCTCGCACCGCAGTTTTGAAGATGAGCGACAGAATCGACACGATGTGGCGGATCGTTTTCGGGCTGTGACCGTTCTCGACGAGCCGGTTCACATACAGTTCGACTTCCATCCATTCAATCGAACCGACCGGGCGTCCCGAATACTCGCTGAGGATATGTACACGTAGTATCCGTTCGTATCCCCGTCGGGTTGACGGTGCGAGTTTCGATGTTGTTTTCCACCAGGTTTGTGCCCACTCATCGAACCGTGACTTGCGCAGCGCCGGGTCGACCCAGTCTCCTTCGTTGATGGCTGTGCGATTGAGTGCGAGGAACTGTTCGGCGTCCATCTTGCGAGCAAAGGTCTTCGAACGCGATCCGGTCTTCGGGTCACGGTAACGGGCGCGCCACGTCGTGTCTCGATCAGGTTTCTTGGTCCGACGACCGGTCTTTGGATCGGTGACCCACGTGAAGTCCGTTGGTTCAATCGAGGCCATAACGACCTCGCCGAAACCACCAAGGTTGCGTGGGTTCTTCGATGGGGTGTTGCGGTGTTACGAAGGGCGGACGTTCGGTGGTGCCGGTCTGCCGACGGCGACGACGTTGTTGCGTCATCGCTTTCCTCTCGGTGGAGTTACCGGTCATCTTATCGGGCGGCGGGGCTGAGCCCGACAGTCAATAGTTCAGCGAGCGCGCTTTCGGGTATGCGGATGTGTCGGCCGAGGCGGATGAATCGGACTCGTCGTTGAGAGACGCATCGTTCAACGAACCGGATGGGGACGTTGAGTTGTTCGGCGGCTTCAGCTTTGGTGTAGAGCTTTTCGATCTCGACGAGGTTGCGTGCGTTAGCGGCCATGGCTGCGTTCCTTTGCTCTACGGGGTGATGACGAGTCGAACGCAGCCCTGTTTTGCGCAATCCGGTACCGTGAGCCCTTCCATGGATTCTCCGATTCTGATCGCCCTGACCTGCTGACAACTCGTTGACGGGCATCTGAGCAAACGGTGGACATATCTTCGTATCCATCGCTCTAACGCAGTAGAACGAATTTCATTGTCAAGGTTGTTCGTTCTTGCGTTTGCCGTCGGTACGGCAAACGAGACACGACCGCTCCGTGGGCTGCCGTCGGGTCGAGGCCGTCAACTAGGAGCCCGGCGACGACGGGAGTAAAATTCTGGTAAACGTTTAGACACATCAGCGAGTCCATTGGAGCGAACAAAATGGCGGCAACCGAAGACCTCATCGAATTCGACAGAGTCGATGATTACGTAATTGACCGAGTTCTCGGACGGGGAACGTCGGCCGTGACTTACCTTGTCTCCAAGGGGGAAGGTACGGATCGAAAACTCTTTGCCTTGAAGCGGTTAGACGCAGAAGGCGGCGACGCTGGCATGAAAATGTCGAATGAAGTCAGCGTATTGAAGCGCCTCGATGGGAACGGCGTCCCAAGATTTGTCTCGGAGGGGACTACCAACGGTCGGCCGTACGTTGTGATGACGGTTGCCAGAGGGCGTACCATCTGGGAAGAAATCACCGAGCTGGCACGAGACGGCAACAAGCTCAACCCCGAACGAGTGGTTGCAATTCTCGAAGCACTACTCGACGCGTTATGCGGAATCCATCAACAGGGGCTTGTTCATCGAGACATAAAAGCGGCGAACGTGTTCGTCGCCGATTCAAATGTTGTGACGATTGTTGACTTTGGCAACACAAAACCAGCCGGTGAAAACTCACCTCGAACTGACGACTCGTTTTGGAAGGGTGGAGCAGCGGTTTACGCACCTATCTCCAAACTTGAGCGCCCAGCTTCGGCCGAATCAGCTCACGACGTCTTTGCCGTTGGTGTGATGGGTTATCTACTTTTGACGAGCGCTCTCCCCTGGTCCAAGGGTCCGTCAGACGATAGGGGGACGCTCGCAGAACGAATGAGGACCGAACAACCAAGGGCGATTCGATCCATCACACAGCGTGTAACTCCTGAGCTTCAAACCTTCATAAGCTCACTTATTGTTCAGGATGACAGCAAACGTCCAAACGCGAATGAAGCTTTAAGCGCGCTCCGATCGCTAAGAGCTGCCTGGGATCCGCCACGCACGACAGAACGGATTCAGTATCCCCATGTGACGCGTGATCCGATCTACGGCGATATTCGATTGACTTCTATCGAATGGGCCGTAATCGACACCATTGAAATGCAACGCCTTCGGTGGATCAAGCAACTCGGTTTCACAAACTTTGTTTACATTTCGGCCGAACATAGCCGACTCAGTCATGTGGTGGGATGCGTGCAACGGGTGGAGGACATTCTTCGTTCGGTTGAGGACACCAGCGGCCATCCTATTGACAATGAAACGAGGGAGAGAGCCAGACTTTTTGCGCTGATTCACGACGTGACGCATATCGCTTACGGTCACACGCTGGAGGACGAGCTTGGCCATTTTCGAAGGCATGACGAAAATGAGTTGAGAATTCAGAGACTTCTCATGAATTCTTCGGAGGAGCCTCGATCGTTGTCGAATGTCTTGGGCAAGAGCGCAGTGGGCAGGGACGTCTTGTCGATGATGGATCCACAAGCAACCAAAGTGCGCAAAGAATTGTTTGTGGATCTAGTGGCCGGTCATACCGGTGCCGATGTGCTTGACTACATCAACAGGGATGCGTATTTTTGTGGTCTGGACGAGCGCATCGATTCCGCAATTTTCAGGCAGTTCAAATTGGTAGACGCTTCGAATTCAAACCGAGGACTTGTTAGCGAGGGTTACGGATCGAAAGGTATCCGGATTGATCGGGAGTTAGCAGTTGAGGGGTTGCTTCGTCTTCGGTACGCCATGTTTTTGAAGGTTTACACTCATCCGGTGAAGAACGCTGCCTCAGCGATGTTGGATAAAGCCATGTCTGAGGTAAAAAACAAGAAACGTTTCAAAGAGAGCGATATTGAGTTCCTTGGGGACAATGCCTTGCTTGATAGTTTGGCGCGAGGTGGATCGACCGAGCCTGCGAAGAGACTCGGGTCGATGCTCCTTTCTAGAGAGCTGTTTGTCCCCTGTTTCCGGGCCAAAGTTCTTCCCGAGCCTACGAGGATGGCGTACGACTCGATGTCGTTGGAGATGAAGGATTTCCATGGTTTTGATTTGACCGCTCCGGACGGGCGGCGTCAATTTGAAAAGCAAATCGCAGCGACGGTCAAAGGCGTGCGCGACCTTGACGTAGCGCTTTACTTACCAGCGCGAGCTCCTGGGCTCCAGAAAATCGTTCACTCGATACAGCGCCAACCCGCTGACGCACCAATTAAATTGGGCGCAGCGGACGGGCCATTTGCCGATATCCAGAGGCGGCATCTGGAGCTTTGGGAGGCCTGGCTTTACGTAAGCCCAACACTTACCGCCTCACAGAAGGAATCGTTGGGTCATGCAGCCGCCGAGCGACTCGGCCTCAAGAACGTGATCGGGACCGGTTGGCGTCAGACACGGCTTTTTTGAGTCGATCTCGACGAGGTTGCGTGCGTTAGCGGCCATGGCGTTGGTTCCTTAGCTCTACGGGGTGGTGACGAGTCGTCGGACGGCTTGGATGCGGTCGAACGGGATTGCTTTGATGGCGATCAGTGCGCCGGTGTGTGGGGCGACGATCCATTGGGTGGCGTTGATGGCGATGCCGACGTGGCCAAGGTCGTGAACGGGCACGGACCCCCGGTGGAAGATGAGGTCGCCGGGAAGGATCGGTTTGGTTTTCCACTCCACCCCGATCCCGTAGTTGGCTTGCGCAGCGCTGTTGTGGGGAAGGTTGATGCCGATGGTTTGGTATGCGCGCAGGGTAAGTCCGGAGCAGTCGTATCCTTCGGGGCCGCTTCCACCCCAGATGTACGGTTTTCCGAGTTGTGCTTGGGCGTAGGCGAGTACCAATGCGACGTCGGCAGGCACTGCGGTGCCGATCCCTCCTTGGCCTCCACCACCGGCAAGGGTGCATCCGTCGATCGGGAGCACGCCACCGGCGATCTGCTGGTACGTGGCAAGCCACAGCGTTTGGTACTCGCGCACGGTGAGGGTGTTGCCGTATTCGGGGTGCGGGATCGTGTCCATTAACGCTGGCCGGGTGAGGGCGAGCGGGTAGTACCAGGCG
>JAYTWN010000226.1:0-8897 GCA_043743435.1 Acidimicrobiia bacterium | reverse complement strand
TTTTCAAAGTCGCGCTGGTGGTACTGGACCGCATACTGCTCGAAGGTGGGTTTGCTTCCAAGGTGGTGTTGCAGGTGCACGACGAAGTCGTCGTGGAGGTTCCCGACCACGAACGCGAAGTAGTCGGTGCGCTTACCATCGAAACGTTGCGCGGCGCCGCGGCCCTTGATGTTCCCCTTGAGGTCAATGTGTCATGGGGCGTGAACTGGGGCGAGGCCAAGGGATGAAAGACCCTGCACCGAAAACAAGCCTGGGGTCGGCTGACCGTCATGGCCTCAAGGCACAAACAACCGGGGCCAAAGTTGGGCGAGCCATGCAATTCGTCCGCGCTGGCTTGCTCGTGCTGAGTCTCGCCATGTTTGTTGCTTGGGCGATTCGGCTTTTCGGCGGCACAAAAGCATCCCGAAATAACGCCACGTTGGCCGTGATCACCTTTGGTATTTGGGCCCTTGTCGGTTCGGTCTTCCTCGGAGCGGGAACCGCAGTCCGGCGAAGTAACCGGGGTAGACGGTGAAAATCTGGATGGATCAAACTGAGTGCATCAAACTGGGCGCATGACCAAAGCGACCGAAAGCCACTGGTTTGAGGCCATGGCTGACCATATGGGCGAGGCCTACCTGCGATATTCCTTTACCAAGGGAACCGCACAGGAGGTCCGCTTTGTCATTGAGCACTTGAACCTCAAGCCGGGGAATCGCGTTCTTGACGTTGGTTGTGGGCCTGGACGACATGCCTTGGCTCTCGGAGCTCACGGAATCAACGTCGTGGGCTTAGACATTTCGCAACGCTTCGTGGATTTAGGGAACCAATCGGCTCAGTCGTCGTCACTGCCAGGGACCGTGCAGTTCATCAAAGGTGACGCGCGGAACCTACCGTTCAGTGCCGAGTTTGATGCCGCAATCTCGTTGTGCCAGGGCGGGTTTGGTCTTGTAGGTCGAACCGAAGATGGCGCCTGCGACGATGCCGTACTCAACGGTATGGCCAGGGCGCTGAAGCCGGGCGGGCGGCTTGGGATGAGTGCGTTTAGCGCCTATTTCATGCTCCGGCACCTCGAAGACCACGATGCGTTTGACGCGGACACCGGTGTGAACCATGAACGAACCGAAATTCGTAATGCCGACGGGGTCGCCACAGAAGTCGATTTATGGACCACTTGCTTTACGCCCAGGGAATTGCGTCTCCTGCTCCAACGAGCGGGCCTGTTGGTGCACGCGATCCATTCGGTAACCCCCGGTTCCTACGAAACGGCCAAACCCTCCACAAACACCCCCGAGTTCTTCGCCGTTGCCTCGAAACCCTAAGCAACGTGGGTTGTTGTGATTCAAGAGACCGGCTGATTGATTAGGAGTGTCGCTCCGGGGTCACAAAGTCGCGGCAAAGACGCCCTCCACCCACATCGTGACCTTGAAGCCACTCATCAACCGTGGCCCCACCCGGGCGGCACTTGCTCGAGAGGTTCGGCTTGGGGACGATTGACTTGTTGGCCGGCTACTGGCACTGAGCAGGGAACGCTTCGAATGACCAGGGAACTGGGTATCTCGGGGTGGCTGGGCTGGTAACCTTTTCGGTTCCTGTTCTAATCCCAGAGCTGGAGGCCGTCGTCTGGAAATGCCAGAGCCGCCGGTTGCGCCTACTGAGTTGAGAGTTTGACCGTTATGACCGACGTAATGCAAGAAGTAATGACCGAGTCACCGTTTGGCACCTTTGACGCCGAAGGTAACTACATTCCCCGCCAGATCACCTTCAACGACCTGCCTGGATCGTTTGAAGACGCTATCGGCGGAACCATTGTTTCATTCGAAGATGGCGACATCGTCAAAGGTACGGTCGTCAAGATCGACCACGACGAAGTGTTGCTCGATATTGGCTTCAAGAGCGAGGGTGTTATCCCTGCTCGTGAGCTGAGCATCCGCCACGACGTTGATCCTTCAGAGATCGTGTCGCTGGGCGAAGAAATCGAAGCGCTTGTACTTACCAAGGAAGACAAAGAAGGTCGCCTTGTTCTGTCCAAAAAGCGTGCTCAGTACGAGCGTGCTTGGGGCACCATCGAGAAGGTCAAAGAAAACAACGGTGTGGTCGAAGGTCCGGTTATCGAAGTGGTCAAGGGTGGACTTATTGTCGACATTGGTCTCCGTGGGTTCCTTCCTGCCTCACTTGTTGAGCTTCGCCGTGTCCGCGATCTGCAGCCATATGTTGGCAAGATCGTGCAGACCAAAATCATCGAACTCGACAAAAACCGCAACAACGTTGTGCTTTCGCGTCGTGCCTGGCTCGAAGAGACCCAAAAAGAACAGCGCGAAGATTTTCTCACCAACCTCAAGCCGGGCGAGGTCCGCGAAGGCGTTGTGTCGAGCGTTGTCAACTTCGGTGCCTTCGTTGACCTTGGCGGCATGGACGGCCTCGTGCACGTTTCAGAGCTCTCCTGGAAGCATGTGGATCACCCATCGTCGGTCGTTGCCGTTGGCGACCGCATCACCGTGCAGGTTCTTGAGGTTGACTACAGTCGGGAGCGCATCAGTCTCTCGCTGAAGAACACCCAGCAGGACCCTTGGGCCGAGTTCGCAAGCGCTCACCGCGTTGGCGAGCTTGTGTACGGTCGGGTTACCAAGCTGGTGCCGTTTGGCTCATTCGTGCAGGTTGGCGAAGGCATCGAAGGTCTCGTGCACATCTCGGAAATGGCCGGACACCACGTGGATCATCCCGAGCAAGTTGTTGCCGGTGGAGAGGAACTTTGGGTCAAGATCATCGACCTCGACCTCCAGCGTCGCCGCATCTCGCTGTCGATCAAGCAGGCTGCTGAAGGTGGCGTAGTTGCTGCCGAGTACCAGGCTGCATTCGGCGAGCACGCCTATGACCCAGACGGGAACTACATCGGTGAATATGCCACCGGCGAGTTCACCCCCGACAATGAAGCGCAAGCCGCCTGGTTGGCTGATTACAACGCTTCACAGGCGGCTGCTGCCGCAGAAGCCGGCACCGAAGCTCCAGCCGGCACCGAAGCTCCAGCCCGCACCGAAGCTCCAGCCGTCGAAGCTGCTCCTGCTGCTGAAGCAGCTGCCGAAGCCCCAGCCGCCGAATAACCAACCCGGCAGCGCCCCAAGCGCTGCTCACTCAATCAAAAGCGAGCCGCCCCTAACCGGGCGGCTCGTTCGTTTTCACCTTCGCTTGTTTCCGGGGTTCGACCGCCGGAGTCACGCTCACAGAGCAAAAATCAATAGCTAATCGAGACGAATGATGCCCATGCGGACGGCACGGACAACGGCTTGGGTGCGATCGGCAGTGTCGAGCTTTTGGTAAATCGAGGCTAGGTGGTTCTTTACGGTCTTGACCGAAATGTAGAGCTTGGCGGCGGTGTCAACGGTAGAAAGACCGTCGGCGATCAGCTGGAGGACTTCCTCTTCGCGCTTCGAAATAATCGATTCGCCGGGTTTGTCGGGAAGCGGGAATTTCGCTTCGCGCAGCATAGACTTGGCGAACTCAGGAGAGACTGAACCTTCGCCATTGGAGGCAGCGCGCACGGCGTCGGCCACTTCGTCGGTCGAGCAGTCTTTTACCAGGTATCCAGCGGCACCGACGCGGATGGCTTTGGCGAGTACTTCGCGGTCGGCGTGCATGGTGAGCATAACCACTTGGGTTTCGGGGGATACCTGGCGGATGCGGCGGGCCGCTTCAACACCGTCGATCACGGGCATGGATACATCCATGAGGACCACATCAGGGCGCAGGGCTTGAGCGAGGCGCACACCTTCTTCGCCATCGGAGCCCTCAGCGACTACATCGAACCCGTAGAGTTCCATGGAACGACGGAGGCCTTCTCGAAGCATGCGGTGGTCATCGACGAGCAGTAGTCGCAGCGGACGAGCCGTTGCTGGGCGTACTGGCGTATCGATGGTCATGGATGGTGCAACGTTCATAGTGTTTCCAATCGGCATCGGACAGTGGTTCCTTGACCCTGTTCTCCGTGAATTTCTAAATGCGCATTGATTGCGCCAGCGCGTTCGTACAATCCACGGAGCCCGTAGGAGTCAACTCGGCCTTCGCCGCGGGTCATACCTTTTCCGTTGTCGATGACTTCGAGGAGGGCGGAGCTTCCGTTACAGTCCCACACCACGTGGAGGTCTGTGGCTTTGGCGTGGCGTTCTACGTTCACGATGGCTTCTTTGGCGATTTGCCACATTTCCCTTTCTTGTCGGAAAGGCAGGGCAACCGTTTGTCGATGGGTGAATTGAACCTTGAGTTCGGCTCGTTGGGAGACCCGGTCGAGGAACTCTTGCACGGTGATAACGAAGCCTTTTTCTACGTCGGTGCGAAGGTCATAGAGGGTTTCTCGCACTTCGCCAACGACGCCGCGCACATCAGTTCGCAGTTGCAGGACTTGTGGCGCGAGCGGGCTGCCTTCGGCGACTTTGGCCAAGCGATCTAGTTCAAAGCCGATGTAGGCGAGCGACTGGCCAACTCGATCGTGGAGGTCGCGGGCGATACGGATGCGTTCTTCGTCGGCGGCGACGGTGCCGATGCGTCCGAACCAGCGAGCGTTGTCGATGGCCACGGCGGCGGGTTCGGCGAAGCTGCGGATGAGGTCGGCTCGGTCGTTGGTGTCCTCGGATTCGAGGTTCCATTCCAGGGCCATCATGCCAATAATGGCGTTGCGGGCTCGTAACGGTACATAGATTCCGCTGGCGCTTACGTCGGCGAAGGTAGAGCGTTGCTCGGGCGGAAGTTCAACGAGGCGAACGGGGACCACGGAGCGGTGCACCATGTCGAGAACAGGCGGGGCTTCCCTTCGACCGATGATGGCGGGAAGTCGCACGCCGTCGGCTCGTCCTACGATCCAGGCGTCGAGGGTTTCGTGGCGAAGCAGGATTACGACGGAATCGGGTTGGAAGAGTTCTCGGGCGTTGTCGACGGTGGAGCGGAATACGTCGTCGAGGTCGAGGGATTCGGGCAGGGTTTGTGCTACGCGATGGAGTGAGTAGAGCAGTGAGTTTGCGGTGGTGAGCCGATCCATGTTGGTGAGCACGGCGGTTTCGCGGTCCAGGGTTTCCGACAGGACGCGATGTCCTAAGCCAGCCACCAAGGCGACGAGCATGAGTTCAATTCCCCATTGTCCGCTCGTTCGCCAGTCCTGCAGGGTTTGCTGTTGGCCGTTAAGCGATGCGGTGAGGGTCACAATCACGCTTGTGAACGTTCCGTATCCTACGACGAGAGGCCCACCCTGGGAGAAACCGCCCACGAGGATGCCGGGCAAAATGAGGAAGGCCAGCGGCGACTCCCAGTAACCGGTAAAGCAAACAGCAGAAACCGCGAGACTGAGTTCCAAGACGACGGAAGTGGCGGTTCCGAGTTGAAATCCCCAGTTTCTGATGGGCCGTACGGTTCGAAAAGCGGTCCATACGGCCATCGAGGCGAAAATGAAGCTGGTTCGTTGTGTGTGTTCTGCTGGTGTCGTGGCGATGAGGAGCGAACCCACAAAAAGGCACACCCAGCGGACGACGATGATCAGAATTTGAAACGGGCGGAGGAGGTCTTTTCTGCCGTCGTGGGAGGTTGGCAGTGGTCGAAGTGAGGTGGGTGCCGCCAGGTGGATCCGGTCGGTGGGTCGTCTCTTGGACGGTCCTAACCCGATCGCCCCGGATCGGGCGGCGAGTGAGGAGATACTTTCGCCTGCGGCAGTTCTTGAGTGGGTTTCGGTTTCTTCCCGGTTCAACGGTTCGAGCGGTGCGGTTTTGGGTTCCCGATCCGGCTTGCCGGTCGGAAGTGAACCCTCTGGGGGGACTCGGAGCGAAGCGGGGATGGGGCCCGCCAGTCCAAGAGGTTCCTGGAAGCCGTCGTGTTTGGCGGTTCCAACCGTAAGCGCTCCCATGATGGGTATGACTTCGGCTTGCCAGCCTGCGTTCTTGACCCTTAATACGGAACTGCGGCGCAACGATGCAGAACCAGAAGGGAACCAGGGCGCAACCAGGGCGCAACCAGAGCACAACCAGCGTGCGCGACCAGAACGGAATGGAGCGTTGAGCCCGAGCAGAATGCGCTGCGGTTAGGTTTGACACCAACGGTGGTTTTCGGAAAGGGTAATCGGTATGAAATTGGTTGGTTTGACGGGTGGCATTGGCGCGGGAAAGTCGACGGTTTCGCTTCTTTTGACGGGTTTTGGTGCGGTGATTGTTGATGCCGATCTGATTGCTCGCGCGGTGGTTGCTCCAGGATCTGCGGGCCTGGCGGCGATTAAGAAACGATTTGGGGTCGAGGTGTTGTTGGCTGATGGT
Source organism: Acidimicrobiia bacterium (assembly GCA_043743435.1). Taxonomy (GTDB): domain Bacteria; phylum Actinomycetota; class Acidimicrobiia; order Acidimicrobiales; family JANYDT01; genus JANMZO01. The sequence goes on along the minus strand of JAYTWN010000226.1, from coordinate 2,631 downwards.
GCGCTCAATCGACCGGCGTTGGCCAGCATTGTGTTTGGGGATGCCGATGCGCTTTCCGCCTTGAATGCAATTACTCACCCCGCCATTGCCGTGGAGGTGTCGTCGCAAACTAAGGCTCACCGTGGAACAAATCGTGTGGTCATCTATGACGCGGCTCTGCTAACTGGCAAGGGCCCTGCGGGCATGGTGGGGCGAATCCTGGTTGATGTCGATCCAGAGGTGGCTGTCGGCCGTTTGCAAGAGTTCCGGGGTTTTTCGGAGGCGGATGCAAGGGCTCGAATCGCCGTTCAGGTGGATCGAAACACGCGTTTGTCTATGGCCGACGTGGTGATTGACAATTCGGGTGATCTTTTGACGTTGCGTGGTGAGGTCGATCGGGCGTGGACGTGGATTGGCACGTTGCCCCCTTCACCCCACGTTTGAGTCCGGACTCGGGACAAATCTTGAGGAGTCCGGACTCGGGACAAATCTTGAGGAGTCCAGGCTCGGGTCACGTCGCAGCGCCGGCGGAGGCTCGTTTTCGCGGTTGTTTGGGTAAACCGGTCGAGTTGTTGTCATAGCCACTCCGTACACTGGATGAATGGCTAAACCGTTTAAGGTTGTTTCGGATTTCTCTCCTGCTGGCGATCAGCCCAAAGCCATTGCTGGGCTTGTGGAGGGCATCCGGCGGGGGGATAAGTTCCAAACGCTGTTGGGCATTACCGGTTCGGGCAAATCGGCCACAATTGCCTGGACGATCGAGCAGGTGCAGAAGCCCACGCTGATTTTGGCGCCCAATAAGTCTTTGGCAGCTCAGTTAGCCAATGAGTTCAAGGAGTTCTTCCCGGAGAACCGGGTGGAGTATTTCGTCAGCTACTACGACTACTACCAGCCTGAGGCGTATATCGCGTCCAGTGATACCTATATCGAGAAGGACTCGTCGATCAACGAGGAGATCGATCGATTACGTCACGCAGCTACGAGTGGTTTGCTGACTCGTAGAGACGTGATTGTGGTGGCGTCGGTCAGTTGCATCTATGGCATGGGTAATCCCGAGGAGTACAAGGGCAACCTTCTGGAGCTTCACACCGGGGTGGATTATGACCAGCGTTCTATTCTGCGCCGGTTGGTGGAGATGCAGTATGACCGCAACGATGCAAACCTAGTTCGCGGAAACTTTCGGGTTCGTGGCGATACCGTCGAAGTGCATCCAGCCTATGAAGAGCATGTGTTGCGTATCGAGATGTTTGGTGACACGGTTGAACGCTTGGTGATGGTTGACCCAATTACCGGTGAGCAGTTGGGGGAGGAGACCGAGATTCTGATTTTCCCAGCGACGCACTATGTGGCCGGTGAAGAGCGAATGAAGCGGGCTGTGGTTGGCATCGAAGATGAGTTGCAGAAACGGTTGAAGTGGTTCGAAGGCGAAAACAAGTTGTTGGAAGCTCAACGACTTCGTATGCGTACACAGTATGACCTGGAGATGATGGCCGAGGTTGGTTATTGCAACGGCATCGAGAACTACTCGCGCCATATCGACGGTCGTCAACCGGGTGAAGCGCCGTTCACGTTGATTGACTATTTCCCGAAGGATTTTTTGCTGGTGGTCGATGAAAGCCACCAGTCAGTTCCCCAGGTGCATGGCCAATATCACGGTGACCGTTCCCGCAAAGAGAACCTGATTGACTTCGGTTTTCGTCTGCCCAGTGCTGCGGATAACCGGCCTCTGCGCTTCGATGAGTTTTACGAGAAACTCAATCAGGTGGTGTTTGTTTCGGCCACGCCGTCACCTTAAGAAATCGATCAGTCAACCCAGGTGGTTGAGCAGGTAGTGCGCCCTACCGGTCTGGTTGATCCGGAAATCATCGTTCGGCCGACGAAGGGTCAGATCGATGATCTTATGGGCGAGGCGCGTAAACGGATCGAGAAGGGCGATCGTGTTTTGGTCACCACGCTCACCAAACGCATGGCTCAAGATCTCACCGACTACTTGTTGGAGCAGGGCTTACGAGTTCGGTATTTGCATTCCGAGGTTGACACCATTGAGCGCATCGAGATCCTCCGTGATTTGCGGTTGGGCGAGTTCGACATTTTGGTGGGCATCAACCTGCTCCGCGAAGGTCTTGACCTTCCCGAGGTTTCGTTGGTGTGCATTCTCGACGCCGATAAAGAAGGGTTTTTGCGTTCCGAAACCTCGCTCATCCAAACGACGGGTCGTGCGGCTCGTAATGCCGATGGCCAGGTGATTATGTATGCCGACAAGATGACCGGTTCCATGGATCGGGCCATTTCGATTACCAGTGCACGGCGGGCCAAGCAGATCGCGTACAACTTGGAGCATGGGATCAATCCGCAGACGATTCGCAAGGCCGTTACCGATATTTTGGCCATGTTGCGTCCGGAAGAAGCGGCACAGCGGGCCACGGTTCCGGGTTCGGATAAGCGGAAGCGTCGTGGGGGAGAGAAGAACCGGAGCGATTTCGCCGAGCTGCCAGCCAACGAGCTTGAGCGCCTTATCCGCACATTGGAAGAGGAAATGCGCGAAGCCGCCACCGATTTGCGTTTCGAGTATGCGGCCCGTCTCCGTGACGAGGTCAACGACCTGAAGAAGGAGTTGCGAGACAAGCCTGATTTCGTGCCGCCTGCGCCCGT
>JAYTWN010000225.1:0-5233 GCA_043743435.1 Acidimicrobiia bacterium | reverse complement strand
CTCAACGATTGGTCGGGCGTTACAACTTGTCATTCGCAACGTCGGCGGTGGACTTCCCAATGGTGTTGACCGCGCCACCATGGGTAATCCAGGCAAGGTTGGATTTTGCTTTGCTGAGTCTGAGGTGGCGGCGGCTGCGGTTGGTTGGGTTTCACTGGCCACAGAGCGGGGAATGCAGCCCGGTACGTCGGCTGTCACGTTGTTCGCCGGCGAGGGTCCGCGAGCCATTGTCGACCAAAAGTCACGAACCGCGGAGTCCCTGGTGAAAAGCTTCGCCGCGTGCCTGAGAACGGTTGCGCATCCGAAGCTTCCGCTGGCCTTTGATGCCCTCGTCGCCATTTCTCCTGAACACTTGCGGACCTTCGCTGTAGCGGGATGGGATCGTGCCCGTTTGCGTTCCGAGTTGTTTGCGTTGCTGACCATTCCTGGTTCCGAGTTGATTCAAGGGGCTGATGGCATTACCGAGGGTGTCCCGGTGGCGTTTGCGGACACCACATTTACCAAGTTCCGTCCTGACGGCCTACAGTTCGTACATTGCGGAGGCGACGCTGGAATGTTCTCCGCAGTCATCGGCGGATGGGTGAATGGTGGCGAAGGCTCCGAACCTATTACCGTCGATATTGCGCCGTGGATGTAGGGGACGTAGTGAAACTTGTCGTTGTAGAAGATCTCGTCGATTCGGTGGATTTCAGGCGCACGAATCCAGCTCACCCGCTCCGTTGCACCCCTGTTTGTGCCTGTGTTTCAAAACGTTTTGCCCTACCGAAAGAGCTGCCATGAGCTTGACTGTGCTTGACCCCACCAGCGAACGATCCACTACGGCAATTGCCTTGACCCCACGGTTGGCGTCGCTTGACGGTCTTACCGTGGCGTTGCTAGATATTTCTAAGCCGCGCGGCAACGTGTTCCTTGATCAGGTGGAGCTGCGCCTCAACGAACGGGGCATCAATACCAAGCGATATCGAAAACCCACCTATACAAAACCAGCGCCGGTCGATTTACGTCAACTCATCGCCACAGAGTGCCAGGCGGTCATTGAAGCGCTCGCTGATTGAGGCAGTTGCACGTCATGCAGTGTGCATGACATCGCCGAGTTGGAACGCCGCGGTTTGCCGGGAGTTTTTGTAGCGTCGAGCACCTTTGTCGAGGCTGCCGCAGCCCAGTCGTTGTCGTTGGGGATCACCCCAGAATCGGTGTTTGTGGCCCATCCAATTCAAGACCGGAACGACGACGAGATGCGCCAGTTGGCCGACGATGCCATCGATGCGCTCATCGCTCGTCTCACTTCATAGGCCAAACTCGATCCGCTCAACGTTTATCGATTCCCTGCGTTTCCTTTCTTCCTGCTAGCCCTGTCCGAGTTCCTTTAAAAGGTTAGGTATTCGTGTGCGTCTGTTCAATCACACCGTGACGCGCCTCGCCGGGCTGGCTTTCGCCGTTTCCTTGATGGTCTCCACAGCACAAGCCGCACCGAAACCTGCGGTTTCAACTCCATTGGCCGGGGGGACACCGTCGGGGGCTGGCCCTAAAACCGTGCCGAAGGCCAAAGGAAAAGTGGTGTCAGCAGCTATCCCGAAGGTGGGGGCTCTACCGAAGGCTCCGGGCAGCACCACAAAATCGAAGGTTGTCGGCAAGATCGAAACGTCATGGTCTGTAGCCAATGCGTTGACAGGCTGGGAGACCTTCAGCCCTACAGATTGGCCAGTAAGCGGTGAAGCCGTAAGTGCCGTGGCGAAGGGGAAAACGCTCGACGTTCACCTCGGGCCCGGCTCTGATCAGCCTGGATTGCGCTTTGCTGAGGGCCGGTCGCTCAGTGGTCGCGTGACGTTGCTGGTAACGCGTCGGTATCTTGATTGGATTCAAGTGGCGATCCCGGTTCGGCCGAACGGCACGGTTGGTTGGGTCCGTTTTAATGACGTGAATGTGCTTTCGGTGCCCTACCGGGTACTGGTGGACAAAAGCACCAACACCATGTTGATCGAGAAAAACGGGATCGAAGTTTTTCGTAAATCCGTCTCGACGGGCACCGGTGACACACCAACACCGAGCGGTTTGTTTTTCATTCGCGAGATTATTTCCACTGACCCCAAGGGTCCGTATGGTCCTTACGTATTGGGGCTTTCGGGTTACTCAGAGGTATTTCAAACTTTTGCTGGCGGCGAGGGAGCTATTGGTATCCATGGAACCAATCAGCCCGGCCTTGTTGGCACCAACGCCAGTTTTGGCTGTGTACGCGTGACCAACGACGTGATGCAATCCATTGTCCGCATGCTGCCATTGGGCACACCGGTGGAGATCACGGATTCGACCGCTTCGTTACCTACACAACGTCGTTCGTATGGGATTCCTGACTTGGTTTACGAAACCGTGCCGGAATCAACCGAAGAGACACCGTCAGCCGATGATCCTGTTTCAATCTTTGACGCACCGAACTACAACGCTGCAGGAATTGATTTCATTGACTTGGATCGGAAAACCAAAACGGTAGCTACAGCACTAGCGCCAACACCTACCGTTGCTCCATCGGGTCCAGCGGGTTAGTCGATGTGGGTTAGTCGATGTGGGTTAGTTGATGTGGGTTAGTTGATCCCAACGGTTTCGTGGTTACGTCCGTTGGGTTAGACGGTTCCAGTGGGTTATGCCCATGAACCGGGCTCAAGGCCCGAAACCGGGACAGGGTCGTTTGCTGGGTGTACCTTGTTCCGGCAATGTTACGGGCACAAAGACAGAAATCAATCGATGGGGATACCCTCGCAACCCAGCGTCGACGCGGGTTATGTGGTGTTCCGCACGCTCGAACGGTGCGAAGAATTCTCGGTTTGGGACTGCTTAGCCTGGTCGTAACGCAAAGTCCTTTTGCCGTCGCGGCAAAGAAAGCCACGAGTACACCCCCGGCTGGCAGCAAAGCCGGTGCGCCAAGTCCTGCGAAATCCTCTGCGGGGACGGCTCGGGCCAAGGGCTCATCCAAGGCCCCACTTGCAACGGCCAACGCCAAGACAACCGCAAACGCCAAGTCGGTTACCCCGGCGAAAGTCGTTCCGTTGAAGTCGTTGTCGGCTCGCGTTGCCGTGACCGGCTGGGATCATATTGGTTCTACTTCCTGGCCAGATACTGGGGATTCGGTCATTGCCACGGCTAAGGGCGACTGGGTTGACGTGTACCGGAACCCAGCAGATCCCAACACGTCGCTGAGGTTGATCAAGGGCCGCAGTGTTGCTGGGCCAGTTGTGCTTATGGCCGTCGGCGCTGACGGGGATTTTGTGCGAGTGGCTATTCCGCTTCGCCCCAATGGGACGCTTGGGTGGGTTCGTCGTAGCGATGTCACCTTGATTCGCTCAGCCTTTCGTGTTGAGGTCGATCTGTCTACCAACACCATGACCGTCTTCGATGGCCAGAAGGTTTCGCTCCGCGCGTCAATCGCTGCGGGCACCGGAGGCACCCCAACGCCCCGGGGATTGTTCTTTCTCAAAGAGGTTGTTCCGCAAGCCCCTGGTGGGGCTTTGGGTCCTTACGCGTTTGGATTATCAGGTTTTTCTGACGTGCTCACCTCATTTGGTGGTGGCGAAGGGGTCATTGGTATCCATGGGACGAATGCTCCGGGCAAGCTCGGAAGCAACGTAAGTCATGGTTGTGTTCGAGTCGACAATGTCACCATCACCAAAATGGCTCGCTCGTTGCCGCTCGGAACGCCAGTCGAAATCATCGAATCTGCCAAGGCGATCAAACCAACACGTGCTTCAAGCGCATGGCTGGAAGCACTGTTGAGCGGTTCGCCAAGCCCCGTTGCGGCTCCACTCAACGCGTCGTTGGCTTCAGCTACCGAGGCAGCAACGCCTCCGGTAGTGCTTCTCACCGAACCGATCGGCGGCACCAACCAAGCTGGCGCTGCTGCACTGCCTGCGGGACCGGTTTCTTCATCCACAATTCCAGCGACGCCGGTTTCCTCCACCACCGTTCCAGCGACGGTTCCGTTTAACGATGATCCGCTCGGTGCAGTCGTCGCCCGCTAACTCGGATTTCTAGAGCGCAGCTCGATCCGGCACAGCTAGGCAAGAGTGAGTGCATGCCTTGCTTCGTTCCTTGCGACTAAGCCGTCTTTCAGCAAGGTGTCGGCTACTCGATTGGCCCTGCTGTGGTCGTCGGGCCAGCCCATCACAGCACTCACCTGGTCGAAGGGCACCGGCCCCTGGCGAAGAGCGTGAATAAGCCTGCCCCGGCCCTGCCGGTCTGATCCTTCGAATCGTGATTGGGTCGTTCCGACCCCAGCTGAGCCGATGGCAGGATCAGGATCCGTTCCGTCGTCAATCTGTCCCCCCGCCCGTTGACGAAGTTGCCAAACACAGTGCGTACGTATGGGGCATTCGTGGCATTTGGGTGACCGTTTCGTGCAGATGGAGGCACCAAGGTCGAGCATGCCCTGGTTCCAACCCCAAACCCATCCGGCGTCGGCTTCTCCAGGAACGCAGCCATCAGCAAGCTGTTGCGCTTCTCTCCACGACAGTGCCCGCCCGGCGAAGGCTCTGGCCACGATCCGGGCCACGTTGGTGTCAACTACCGCGGCAGGAAGCGCGAACGCGAAGGCACGAACCGCTCGTGCGGTGTACCCGCCTATTCCGGGCAGTTTTTGCAGTTCGTCGATGGTTTGGGGCAACGTTCCGTTATGACGTTCGCTTACCAACACCGCACACTGGTGTAGGGCGAGGGCGCATCGGTTGTACCCAAGACCGCTCCATGCCGTAACGATTGCTGCACTTCCTGAGCCGGCGGCCGCTTGGGGGTTGGGGAACTGTTCCAAGAAGGTTGGCCACCGGTCGAGCACTCTTGCTACTTGGGTTTGTTGCAGCATCAGTTCGGCAACCAGTACCTCCCAAGGGTCTCGGGTTCGTCGCCATGGCAGATCCCGACGGTGCTGTTGCATCCACGCCCAGGCCAAGGCAATCCGTTGCCGGCCGAACGGGTCTAGATCAAACAGCCCGGGCTCAAAGTCCCCGCTATCACTGGTTTCGGAATCGACGACGTGGTTGGTTTGACGGTCGACCCTGGCGCGTTTCCCTTTGGCCTGCGAAGCCTCCGTCGTTTTCAAGGCGGGTGACTCTTTAAGACTTGTCCCGGGTCCCGACAGTTCAAGGCTTGTCCCGGTTCTGGGCTTATGGGCCAGCGATCCCGCTTTCCGGGCGATTGTTGGAAGCACCTTCAGAACCGTTGACGGGCTCGGCCTGGCTTTTGATGCTGA
>JAYTWN010000224.1:0-2843 GCA_043743435.1 Acidimicrobiia bacterium | reverse complement strand
TGGGCATACGATGATCATATGCGCACAGATCTAGTTTCGGCTGCTTTACATGCGGCAGTGCGACGTCGTGGGAACAAGATTCGGGCAAGGATAATTTTTCATTCGGACCGCGGTTCCCAATACACATCTTCCGATTTCGGAAAGGTATGTGCACTGTACAAGATCCGACAATCGATGGGTAGAACTGGTGTTTGTTGGGATAACGCCGGAGCTGAATCATTCTTTGCTGAGTTCGCTGGTTTGAAGTGGCCCCGGGTTGCTGGTCTGATCTGGCCCCACCGGGTTTGGGTTTTAGGTTAGTTGCGGGTGGTTAGCCGGTAGCTGATGGTGCCGGTTTCGATGATGTGGGCTTTGTAGGTGAGGCGGTCGATGACGGCGGCGGCGAGGCGTGGGTCGGTGAAGGTTTTGGTCCATTCGGAGAAGGGGGCGTTGGATGCAATGGCGATGGATGCTCGTTCTTCGCGTTCGGTGAGTATCTGGAAGAGGAGCTCTGCGGATTGTCGGTCGAGGTGCACGTAGCCCAGTTCATCGATGGCTAAAAGATCGAGTTTTCCGTAGCGTGCAACGACGCGTGAGAGGTGGTTTTCGTCTTTGGCTTCGGTGAGTTCGTTGGCGAGTTGCGCGCATGTGATGTAGCGGACTCGTTTGCCGTTCTCGGCTGCGGCGAGGCAGGTTCCGATGAGGAGGTGTGATTTTCCGGTTCCTGAGTTCCCGAGTAAAACGACGGGTTGGTTGTGTTCGATGAACACACCACTTTGAAGGATGGAAATGGTTTGTGCGCTTATGTTTGGGTTGGATTCGAGGTTGAATGTGTCGAGTGTTTTTAGTCTTGGTAGTCGGGCTTCTTGGACTCGGCGTGCTCGTTTGCGTTCGTGGCGGAGGTCTAGCTCGGTGCGGAGCGTGTCTGTGAGGAAGGCCGGGTAGGACGATCGTTGACTGATTGCCGTGTCACAAAGCATGTTGATGTTTGCAGCGATTGCGGTGAGGTTGAGTTCGCGGCAGGCGTCGAACGCTGCGGTTGTTTCGGTATCGATTGTTGTGGCGGTTTTTCGTGTCATTCGGGGTTTCTTTCTGTTGTGAGGAGAGCGTCGTAGATCGTGAGATCGGGTGGCCGTTCAACCGTGGCGGGTTCAACGGCGGTGGGTTGGCGTTCGATGGATCGGCGGGTTTCAACGGCGACAACACTGGGGTCGATGTTGCCAATTTTGATGGCCGCATTGATCCCGAGCATGACTTGATCAGTTGTGTGGGTGCGGTGAAGAAGCAACACTTCACACAGCGCCCGGGTGCCATCACGGTCACCAAGTTTTTGTCGTGCGAGGTCCCAAAATTGTTGATGTTCAGGTCGGAATCGGCCTGTGGTGCGGGCTTGAGCGAGGGCAGTGGAACCAGGAAACCCGCCGGGTCGTTTCCATAACACTTCCAAATAGTGGTCAAGGTTCAGCGTCTCGGATTTGCGGTGCAAAGCGCGTGGATGCTGGGTCACAGTGATGTTGGGGTGGCTGACCGTTAACGTTTCTGCGCCGAGCGCAACCATAACAATCTGCCCGGCGAACCGCGCTGGGACGGAGTAGTAACAGTTCCGAACACATATGCGTGCTTTCGAATCAGCCCGTGCGGTGAGCCGTGTTGTCGCATCAAAAGCTTCGGTTGGGACGGGCCACAAAGCTCCTTGTTCAAACACCCAAAGGCCATGCACGCTTTCGCCTTCAGTGTGGGTTCCGGTGCGGTTCCCGTTGACCCACCGTCGACCGTCTGACACGTCACACGATGCTAAATACACGTTTAAGTCTTCGAGTGTGTCGAAGCGTGGGACGGGTGTGAGATGGTTCCTTCGGAACCGGCCGATATCACCCTCGACGCCACCCTTTTCGTGAGCGCCTTTGATACCTGGTTCGCAAAAGAACGATTCGAAACCGTAATGTGAACGTAACACCACAAACCGGTCGTTCTCGGTCCTAGACCGGCCACGGAGAATCTTGATTGCCGCGGTTTTCAGGTTGTCGTATCGGATACGTAATGGCACGCCACCGAAATATTCGAATGCACGCATATGAGCATCAGTGAACGATTCCTGGGCCTCATTCGCATAGGCCCGATGGAACGCTTTCGTTGAAAACGCCAACCACATTGAAAACAAGCTCAACGTCATCGTGACGCCACCAATGATCGCTTGAAACTTGCCCCAATCAACCTCTGCCTCGGCACCAGGCAGACGGGTTTGAGGAACATAAACCGGTCCCCGAGCAACAGCCCCGTCGCCCGCGATCTCGATACGAAGCTTCGCGACAATCGCTCGACACTGCGATTCCGAGATCACCACATCATGATCTTGGGCCAACAAATCATGAATCCGTTTCGAAGTATGACGCTGCTTCCTAGGCGCGTCTTTGTCGTCAATCAACACTTGACGGATCCACGCATGGACACTCCCCGAGACCGGGAACGACCTTATCGGTGTCTTTCGGGCCGCTGGGATCGGTGACAACAACGCAGCTCGAACATCACGCCGGTGCACCTTGAAACGCTTCGCTAAGGCATGAATACTCAACTTTTCGGCGCGGCTCGCAACACGAATCTTTTCGTATAACTCCACTTTGGACATCAACTTTCCCCCCAGCCCGCCAGCCAACAAAGCCAACACGACAGAAGAATTAGTAGCTCAAGGTGGGGCCAACTCAGACCAGCGAAAACCTCAAAAAAGGGGCCAAATCAGACCAGCGTTCTCATTCTTTGCAACATTAAAACGTGAACTTATCTATCGGTACCACTGGAACGATCCAAAAGTTCTTGAAAAGGATCTGTTTCGGTGGATCGAAGTCTGTTACAATAACCAACGTGCA
>JAYTWN010000223.1:0-6701 GCA_043743435.1 Acidimicrobiia bacterium | reverse complement strand
GTGCCCGCCGTGGTTGCTAGTGAGGCTCCGCGTTTGAGCGCCGATGAAATCTGGGCGGATGATGCTTCGGCCTTGGTGAGCTGAGACGCAGAACGGGGTAGCGTTTCCTCAGTGGAAGTCTCGTGATTTTCCTGGTTTGATTTGCATACTCAGTGAGTCGATCCTGTCGGCCACGATGTTGATAACGCAGGGTCGGTTTGGATCAGCGTTTCCCACATGAGTTCCGTTGTTTCTTGCACTGCTTCTTGCTGCACTGTCGTCTCCCACCCTGCTTCTTGCTGCACTGCTTCTTGCTGCAGGAGCATCGACAACAGTGAGTTTCGAACTGTTTGCAGAGGTCTTTGCTTCAAAAGCAGATGCTTCGAAGGGCGGGGCTTCGGTGCGTTCCAATGTGCCTCGGATTAGTAAGGCCGAGGCACCTCGTGCAACTTGACGGTAACGAGCCCAGGCTCCCTTTGAAACAATCACGTTGATGAGACCGGTTTCATCTTCGAGGTTAATGAATGTGGTGCCACCCGCGGTCTGAGGGCGCTGTCGATGTGTTACGACCCCTCCAACCCATACTCGGGTTCCGTGTTCCACTTCGCGCAAATCTGCCGACGTGTATATACCAAGTGCACGTAGTTGTTCACGAACGTGCACTGTTGGATATCCGCCCAGCGTTACTCCCGTGGCCCAGAGATCAGCGGCGGCCTCCTCCATGGCAGCCATACCGGGAAGTATGGGGGCTCGTTCGCCGGTCACGATGCCTGCCAGCCGACCCGGTCTTCCCTGCGCAGCAGCACCGGCGGCCCACAACGCTGCTCTGCGTTCCAGTCCGAATGAGGTGGTGAATGCGCCCGCGGTAGCGAGGGCTTCAAGTACTGCCTGGCCCGGATCAATTCTTTGAACGAGATCGCCCATGTTTTGGTATGCACCATTACGAATTCGTTCTTCAACCATCCGTGCAGCCAAATCGCCGCCCACGGATCGAACATCAGCCAGCCCCATCCGCAGCGCCGGTTGGTAGGTTGGGTAGCCCCGTTCATCCACCGGGGCACGCTGATCGAGTCGTTGCGAAACGTTGTTCGATGAATCCCATTCGAGGGTGGCACCGGCGTTACTGGCGTTGAGATCGGGACCCAGAATCGTGACCCCATGCCGACGAGCATCCGCGGTGAGTGACTGAGGCGAGTAGAAACCCATGGGCTGGGCATTGAGGAGTGCTGCGCAGAATGCTGCAGGGTAGTGATGTTTCATCCAACAGCTGGCATAGACCAAATACGCGAAGCTCACCGAATGCGATTCGGGGAATCCGTAGTTGGCGAACGCAGCCAGTTTGTCGTAAATGATGAGGGCGGTTTCATCGTCTACGCCGTTTGCGCGCATACCTTCGAACAGTCGTTGTTTTAGACGCTCCATGCGTTCGGTCGATCGCTTTGATCCCATGGCTTGGCGAAGTTGATCGGCTTCGGATGCGGTGAAGTTGGCGATGTCGATGGACATTTGCATGAGCTGTTCCTGAAACAACGGAATGCCCAAGGTCTTCTTGAGCGACCGTTCCAACAGCGGGTGCAAATAGGTGACGGCTTCTTGACCGTTACGCCTGCGGATGTAGGGGTGCACCGATCCACCTTGAATGGGACCGGGCCTGATGAGCGCGACCTCAACTACGAGGTCATAAAAGTGCCTTGGCCGCAACCGGGGCAGGGTGGCCATTTGCGCTCGACTTTCGATTTGGAAAACCCCGATCGTGTCGGCCCGACAGATCATGTCGTACACGTCTTCCTCTTGGGGAATGAGAGCCAGCTCGGTTTCTACCCCATGATGCGATTGTATGAAATCGACACCGTTATGCAGTGCACTTAGCATTCCTAACCCGAGAAGATCAAACTTCACTAGCCCGGCACGAGCGCAGTCTTCCTTGTCCCATTGCAAAACGGTTCTCAATGGGAGGTTGGTGGCACGCCCGTCGACATCGGTGCCTTCTACGGCGTGAACGGAGGAGTTCGATCGCCCGGTGAACCGCCCCCATTCGACTGGGCATACTTCTACAATCGGGCGATCGCAGATGACCATGCCGCCGGGGTGGATACCGAGGTGGCGCGGGAAATCTTCCACTTGGGCGGCCAGATCTAGTACTGGTTTGGGGATGCCGTGGTTGGGCAGCTCGGCAGTGGCGGCGACGCGACCCCATCCATCGACCACTTTTCCCCATGCATCTAATTGTCCTGATGCATGCCCGAGTGCCTTACCCATATCGCGAATGGCGGATCGACTGCGGTAGGTGATGACGTTGGCTACTTGGGCGGCTCGTTCTCGGCCATACCGTGCGTACACATACTGTATGACTTCTTCGCGTCGGCCGGATTCAATGTCGATGTCAATGTCGGGTGGACCGTCGCGTTCGGGAGACAGAAACCGTTCGAACAGTAGGCCCAGCGACACGGCGTCGGCGTTGGTGATTCCTAGGGCGTAACACACGGCGGAGTTGGCAGCGGAGCCTCGGCCCTGGCAGAAAATGTTAGAGCGGCGACAGAATTCCACCAGATCCCACACCACCAGGAAGTAGCCGGCAAACCCCAGCTCGGCTACGAGACGAAGTTCGTGATCGATTTGCGCATAGGCCCGAGGTACTCGTTCGCTATCCACGCCATCAGGGCCACCTTTGCGTTTTCCGTATCGTCGCTCCGCCCCATCTTCAGTAAGCCTACGCAACAGTCCCATTTCGTTGAGCCCATCGGGGCAGGGATAGGGCGGCAGGTTAGGGGCTACAAGCTTGAGGTCAAACGCGCATTCCAAGGCCAGTTCTGCCGCACGAGCCACCGCGCCGGGATAGCGAGCGAACCGTTTCCTTTGTTCGGCACCACTGCGCAAATGGGCACCTGATCCTGCGGGCAACCAACCATCGACTTCATCAAGAGAGCGACGTGATCGCACCGCCGCCAATGCCGTAGCTAGAGGCCGTCGTGAAGGATGGGCGTAGTGCACGTTGTTGGTAGCGATCAGATCAACCCCAGCGTTGGCGGCGAGTTTGGCCATGGCATCGTTGCGCACCGAATCGAGCGGATCACCGTGATCCCACAGTTCCACCACCACATGCTGCTGACCAAAAGCATCAATCAACCGATCTAACTGACGCGCCGCAGCCCTGGGCCCATCGTTCACCAACGCCCGAGCTACCGCCCCTTTTCGACAACCGGTCAAGATGCGCCAATGCCCAAGATCCCGTCCGCCTATGTCACTGCTGTGTGCACGTAGTGCATTGGTGGCAGCGTTTGCTGATGGATAGGGCCTAGCCGAGAATGCCGTTGCGTTTTCTGCAGCAGAAAGTGCAACCAACGATCGATACAAATCGCCTGGAGCCGGAGGAGCGAATCGCCCGTTGACAGTGATTCCCGCTGCGGTAAGAACCTCGCGCTCTCGGTCCAGTTGATACTGCAACTCGCGTCCGCTTAAAGATGAACCGAATTCCTCCAACAAAGCGGCCGACGAGCCCAGACCATTCGGAGGAAGCGCACCAAGTCGCTCTGCCCGGGCTCGCATCTCGGCTTGGGCCACAGCTGCTGGATGCCGACGAATCGCTTCATCAAGCGCCGCCGCATCAGCCATCGATTCATGCAAATGGGTAACGTTGAGTGCCGAGAGCACCGTGTCACCGGCCACAAGTTGTTCGGGCGACGGACCCCTGCGCAGCGCCTCATGGAACGGCACGGTTGATCCCGCACCGAGGGCCGCTAGTTGTTCCACCAGCAACCGAGGCGCACCCTTCTCCCCTGCCGCCAAATGCGAGGTGGCAATGGCTCTCGCCAATCGCCCGTACCCAATGGGGTCTGCCGCGAGAACAACAAGATGGTCACCGTCGGGATCAGGGTTGCCCACCCGTTGATCGGCTCGGTCCATGGCGTGCAGGGTGAGTTCGGAACCAAACACGGTAGGTAGGCCATGGGCACGGGCGGCTTCGGCGAAGCGAACGACACCGTAAAGCCCATCGTGATCGGTGATGGCCAGGGCTTTCAACCCTAAGCGGACGGCTTCTTCGACCAGTTCTTCTGGATGCGAGGCCCCGTCGAGAAAAGAAAAGTTCGAGTGACAGTGCAGCTCGGCATAGGGAACCGCTTCTGCCGTCTCTCTAGCTTTTGTTTGCTGAAGTGGCACGGGAGCGGGCTCATAGGGCGCACGCTTGCGGGACCAAGCCTGCGCATCCCCACCATCAGGCCGAGGGCCCCCGTCCCACTCTTTCTTTCCCTGCAGCCGCTGCTGGGATTGAGGTTGAGGTTGAGGTTGAGGTTGAGGTTGAGGTTGAGGTTGAGGTTGAGGTTGAGGTTGTTGGGATTGAGGTTGTTGGGATTGAGGTTGTTGAGATTCTTGCTGAGTCGTCCGCGCTCGGCCGTGCCGCCAGCCCGATTCAGTGGTATTCCCCGTGCGAATTGGTAAGCCAGGGCGCCTTGAGGCACCCGATTCAAAACGAGATCCCGATGACCCTATGGAGGGGTGACCCACACCACGGTTCGATACACCACGGTTCGGCGCACTATTCCCCGTGGGTTCCGTCCGTTCAGTGCCTTCCAGGCTTTCAGTACGTTCAGCGCCTTCAAGGCCTTCAGGGCGCTCAGTACGACTAGCGCCTTCAGGGCGTTCGGGTGATTCTGCGATGGGCGGGATGTTGTCAACCCGTCCTGGTCTGCCGATAGGTACGACACGCCCGTGTCTCTCAAGCACGGAGGCATCGAACCCATCGGCCGCCGATTCTTCATCGAGTTCTGATGCACGCCCAGGAGGAGGTGTACAACCAGGTGCCGAACCAGATGCAGACTCAGCACCAGGGCGCGGAGAAGTGACGCGTCGACGTCCGTCAGACAATCGGGCGTTGAGCTCCGACCAAGTCTTCGGCCCGTTTGACCATCCCATAGTTCACACTATAACGAACATATGTTCGCGACGCAAATTCTTCCCCAAACAAACGTTCGGGAGATGACTGATACACTACAGCCTTCGACCCGCCCTCAGTCAAGGTCACCCCTTCAGAAAGAAGACGAGGTTATAGAATGGAGGTCATGGACAAAACTGCGGAAATCTCAACGAGGCTGCGGAGGCTCAACGTCGATCTCGTCAACGAAAACGACAAGGCCCGGGTCGTTGGATTCAAGTCGTGGTTTGATGAAGATCTTGCCCAAACCGAGGTGTCCGTGCTCTGGGAACTTGAAACTCCGTCAAAGTCTGGTTGGCCACTCGAGAGGACTGACTTTGTCTGCCAACGGGCTTTCAGCGCCCTGCAAGGCCTGGATGTTGCGAACGTTTATTGTGCCTATCGCACCTTCGCGGAGCCGGCCGACGATGATGATAAGGCATATTGGCCATTTCCCATCATCGAACAAGCCGCATGACAGCATTCCACGCTCAATTGCTTCAACAGGCACACCATCTCGCAATAAAGGAACCACGAAAACCGGTTCAGGCGAGCGTTCGTAGATCAGTTTCTGCTTCCTACTATGCCGTTTTCCATTGTCTCAACACCGAATTTACCGGCCAATTTCCTGCGGAATCGCTGGAGCATGCCTGCCGTCAACTCGACCACACAACTGCCAAAAAAGTTGCCAACGAGACCAAGAAGGATGGCATTGGAAGCAAGCCGCTTTGCCTCTTCGGTTCGACCGTCGTACAAGACTTGTTCGACCTCTGCGACAACTTCGTGCGCCTGCAATCCGCACGGCATGACGCAGACTATGACCTAACCAGAAAGTTCAAGCGTGAAGAAGCGCTCGACTTCTATAACCGTGCCAAAAAGACTATAAAAGCAGTCGAGAATCTGAAGAAGACTGACAAGCTTCTGCTTCGATCATTTGTCCTGGCACTCGTATTTAATCCGAAGGTACAAAAGCGTTAACACCGGGCACAACTTATTTCCCGTCGCCAAAGATGCGGAAGGGCTCACCCGGCGGGCAGGTCATCATTCCTGGAAGAACCGGGGTGAGCACCAGTTCAGCGAGGACTCCGTCAGGTTGCTCAAAGGCCGTGATGGTCGCTACCGGAATCCCAACCTTGGGCTTGACGTCACCCGGCGATCCTGCAACCGGAGCAACCGCAGCAAACGTGGCAGCAACCGCAACACTGTCGGCTTCCTCAACCGATTGACACGTTGGCTGCTCCCCAAACGTTTCCAGCGAAAGCGAAGTGTGGGGCCACGAAAGTTTCACCAGCGCTGGCTCCTCTCCCACGCCAACCCCGTAGCGGGCACCCCACAGAGAGTAAGTTTCTGGAACATAGGGTGTTGGCGCAGTGAGGTTGGCAGCACCGTAGGCCGCAACCGGATCCTTCAGAAATTCAACCAACCGAGAAAAGTTGGCCCGATTCTTCTGCTGCTCATCGGTCAAGACAATCCCTGATCCCGAGGCCTCGAAATCGAGGGCGTAGGCGGTTTGACGGTAGAACTCTCCGCCGATAGTGAAGGTGAGCGTGGTTGAGGGCATGTCGGTTACTCCGGGGTCGCCGAAATCGAGCGGATCGCTTTTGAAGCCTGCCCCGTAAAGCCACGAAGCAATCTCCTCAAGGGCCGCGGGCTGTATCTCTTGCGTTGTAGCTTTCGGGGCGAGTTCGTTCGCCAGGTCAGAGGGAGTGCCGCGCACCAATTGCCCATCGGCGATAAAGGCAATAGGAAGCTCACCTACGTTGGATTGCCAGGTGGTTAACCCGCCGCTCACGGTGAGTACCAGTTTGTCGAC
>JAYTWN010000222.1:0-4841 GCA_043743435.1 Acidimicrobiia bacterium | reverse complement strand
ACTTGGATGGTTACCCACGCCGACCATTCCTCTTCACGGCGCACCGGCAGAGCACTCGGGAACAGCTCCGATTCGGCCAAGATTTCCATGACCGGTCCGCTCAGTCGAGCCTCGCGAAGTAATTCTGCGGCGCGATGCACGTTGTGGGTTCCAAACACCACATCAACCCACGGCGCCCGCTTCTGAATCGATTTCTGATCCTTTTGGGCCTGACATCCAGCAACAACGATTTGCAGATCGGGGCGAACATCTTTGAGTTTCTTGATCTGCCCCAAATTGCCATACAGACGATTGTCGGCATTTTCACGGATCGTACAGGTGTTGTAAACCACCACATCGGCATCTTCATCGTTATCGACCCGAGTAAGCCCGTCGGCCTCCAACAACCCCGAAATTCGTTCGCTGTCGTGCTCGTTCATCTGACAGCCATAGGTGTGCACCACATAGGTCCGCGGAACCTTCGAGGGTGGACCATCAGCTTGCGTAGGTACCAGATGATCTCCGGGAAGCCTAGCCACGGAACGCGAAACGCCCTCGGCGGCGGTATCGGGCAGGCTTGGCGTCATAAAGTTGATTCTAGGCCGAGCCACCCCTCTGGCCCGCCGAAATCCAGTACGGTCAGGTTATGCGCACCTACGAGCCCGTTACCGACGAAGCAATCCCCGGGTGGACTATGGCCGACGGGTCGCTGCAACGGTCCTTCGCATTCCGCAATTTCTCCGAAGCTTGGGGCTTTATGAACCGAGTGGCATTGGCTTGCGAAACCGCCGATCACCACCCAACCTGGACTAACACGTACAACCGAGTTGACATCAAGCTCACCACCCACGACGCCAACAACACCGTCACTACTAAAGATCTCGACCTGGCCCTCGCCATCAACAAAATCTTGGGCTTACCCGAATAGACAAGCCCTACATGGCAGCCGCCGGCAAAGCCCGGGTTTGCCAAAGCCAAGATGTCTCCGAGTCACCAGGTCCTTGCAATGCACCAACCGTCAGGCAAGCGTCTTTCATTCGGGCTCGGTCCATGACCTATTTGATCGACGAATCTTCACTCCGAGCTGTTCAACAACGCGTTCAGAGCGACTGGCAGATCCCTAAGTGAAGTTACGGTTCGCACCCGGCCACCGCCTCGAGCCGCCAACCGGGCCGTAGCCTCGGTCGATTCAGGATCGTCACTGGTCCCCAGAACGTGCAGTCGATCAATTCCGCTCATCGCTCGCAACGGATCGTCGCCTTCAGTGGCAAGGCCGTCGCCCAGCAAAATCACCATTCGCTCCCGAGCCGGGGACTGGGAAAGTTCCCGTCGGGCTGCACGTAAGGCTAAGGCCAAATCGGTGACGCCTTTTCCTCGGAGGGTCAAAATGTCTCCGAGTAGTTCCTCAGGTGGACGTCGTTGTCCTTGGCGTTGCAACACAATCGAATCCTTGGCAAACACGATCACACTGCAGTCGGACCGCTCCCCCGCTGCCGTCACCACGCTCGCTGCAGCCATCGCCGCCGTCGCCAATCCCTTGCCCGACATCGAACCACTGCGATCAACCAGCAAGCAGATGGAACGCTCCGCAGCTGACCATCGCTGCGTCACCAACCCTTTTCCCGTATGTGGCGCGAGCCCGTCGCTGCGTTCGATGGTGGCATCCAAATCGAGATCACCAGCCAGTGCATCAAGGTCGCGCACCATGCGCCGCACCCCACGCCGCGGAGCCGGTCCAGCTTTGGCCATGCGAAGTAATATGCGCGCAGCTAATCTGCGCGCCTCGGCTCGCAAACGAACATCAGTTGCGTTGGCCATATCCGCAAGCATGGGCACGGTGGTATCAGGGTCAAGCCCGGCGCGCTCCACGATACTTTGTTCGTCGACCTGGCCAACCTCTGGTGATGCTTCATCAAAACGTTGCCCATGTTGGTGCTGCATTTCGCTTCGACTGTTGGTTCGCCGCGCTGCATCTTCGACGGCTTTTCGGGCGTCGTCGCCGCTCAGAATTCGGCCCCGGCCCGGCTCTTGTGGAGCTTGTTGGCCGGGGCGCTCAGCTTTTCCCGAATCATCCTCCGATGACGCATCGTCACGTTTCTTCCGAGCAGCCAGAATCCCATCGAGCAATTCCGTAATGATGTCCTCAGCCAGCCGATCACAAGCTTCGTCGACCCGAACCCGACCCGACAACGCCGCGATGGCCGCATCAAGCAATATCTGTCGTCCCGCGGCTTCGTCACCATTTTCAGGCGAGCGCAGGTCCCCCAGCTCCCCAGCCAAAAGCGTCATGTCAATGGCCCCGCGAACACTCGATCCAATCCGCAAGTCAGCATGCGTTCGCGTGCATCGAACAAGCGCCACAGCAATCTCGGTAGTGGCTTGCTGGGCGTCGTCTTTCGAGTGTCGACGGTAGAGCTGCGCATCGATCGGCGCCGAACTCAAAACCTCTGGCTCGCTAAGTCCACATACTTTACGAACAATCGACCGTTCATGAGGCTCATCCTGGTAGCCCACCGCCACACGACACAACCGGTCATACACCGCTTGGCCAATCCGATTCGTACCGACCCCATCGTGTGGGTTCATGGCCGCAACCAAACGAAACGACGGATGGGCAGGAATTCGGCCGAACCGTGGAACGTTCAACTCGCCCTCGGCTAAGGCCGTGATCAGTACGTTGATGCTTTCTTCTGGAATTCGGTTCAGCTCTTCGAGGTACAGCAAACCACCGTCACGAACTGCCTCAGCCAACGGACCAGGAACGAACGCTTCAGGTCGATAGCCATCCTTGAGCACCATGGCAGGATCGTGATGCCCCACCAACCGATTTGGCGTGAGCTCCGCGTTGCCCTCGACGAAATGCAAACGAACATCGGCGGCAGCGGCGATGGATCGAAGCAGCGTCGACTTTCCGGTACCAGGCGGGCCTTCCAAGACAATGTGACGACCCGTGGCCAACGCAACAGCCACCAGTTCCGCCTCACGCTCCATCCCCACGACATCAGAAGCAATCGAGGCCAGCAACCGGCGGGGCGCAAACACGCCAACAACACTCACCTCAGCTACCTTGCTTGCACTCACGGACTACCTCGGTTACCCGTCACCGATACAGGCTCAAAAATCAACACAGAACAACAGTAGGAGGGATCACGCCACTGAACCAGTCATCGAATTCTTAAAACCTGGCAAGCTGCATGATCGTGCCCGTCGAACCCATTCCTCGCCTATCCACCGCCGACCTCATGAGCTACGCCCTTGAGATGGGCATCGCTCCCGCCGACCTGCCACGTGAACTACCCGAAGCCACCCGACGGGTTCCCCTAGAGGGTGCCTATAACTTCCGCGAAACCGGCGGCTACCCCACGCTCAATCATCAGTGGGTTCGCAGCGGACTGGTGTTTCGCACCGATCACCTCAACGAACTCAGCGACGCCGATATCGACACGTTGGAAAGCATCGGCATTCGCAGCGTTTATGACTTCCGGTTACACAACGAAGTCGAGCGTCAACCGAGCCGACTTCCAAGCTCCCTTACCCCAGTGCAGTTGGGTTTCGCCGACCTCGGTATAGACGGGGCCATGATCGACGTGGTCCGCGACATGCTGTCCGGCAAAGCTCCCTTGCCCGATGCTTCCTTCTGGGACGAGAACTACCTCTCCCTGCTCGACCTCGGGCGCCCGATGTTCGTGGAACTGTTCAAAGCCCTGGCCGATCCAGACAATCTTCCTGCGGTATTTCACTGCACCGGAGGTAAAGATCGCACCGGATTGGCCAACGCCATGTTGCTTTCCCTGCTCGGCGTAGACCAAGCAATCGTGATCGACGATTTCCTGCTCACCAACCTGTACCGCACGCCCTTCCGGGTCGCCTCTCTGGCCGCTGGACTTCGGGCAGCCGGTGTCGACGTTGAGGCAGCAATACCCATCATTGGCGTGTGTCGCAGTGCGCTTCTGGCCGCGTTTGCCCACCTCGAATCGCGCTACGGCGGCGTAGAGGCGTATCTGGTCGACGGTGGACTGGCAGCGGACGATCTTTTCCAATTACGCGCAAACCTGATCGAAGCCCCGTAGCTCACCCAGATTCGGTTCCGAACTCCACAGCCTTGCGTTGGCAACGAGGCCTCGATGACCTGGGTTTTCTTCGAACCGACCGAAATTTCTCTGGCAATGCTCGCATCCATCGAACAGATGTTCTAAGGTACGAACGTCTGTTCGTGGAGTAGTACTTCTTCGACGGTTCTCACCGGATGAAAGAGCTTTTCCAAAGTTTTTGTGCAGACCCAGTTTTTTGTCATACCCCCTCCGTAGAGTCTTCACCACTCCCCCGGAACAACCTGGCACCAGCCAGTCACACATCAACTTGGCACCAGCCAAATACACAAAGAAGGTTGCGAAATGGAAAAAGAAAAAGCTCTCGAAATGGCCCTTGCTCAGATTGACAAGCAGTTCGGCAAAGGCTCGATCATGCGCATGGGCGAGAAAACCACCTTGGGGATTGACTTCATCTCGACCGGCTCCATTGCCCTCGATATGGCACTTGGCATTGGCGGTCTGCCCCGAGGTCGCATCACCGAAATCTACGGCCCAGAATCCTCCGGTAAGTCAACCCTGGCCATGCACGTTGTGGCCGAGGCTCAGCGCAACGGTGGCTCGTGTGCCTATATCGATGCCGAGCATGCCATGGACCCGATTTACGCCAAAGCCATCGGAGTAGACGTTGATCGCCTGCTCATCTCCCAGCCCGACACCGGAGAGCAAGCGCTAGAAATTTGCGACATGTTGGTCCGCTCCGGTGCCCTTGATGTTGTGGTTATTGACTCCGTTGCCGCCCTTACGCCAAAGGCCGAAATCGAAGGCGAAATG
>JAYTWN010000221.1:0-4812 GCA_043743435.1 Acidimicrobiia bacterium | reverse complement strand
AGACGTTACCAAGCTCCAGCCCTATTACCCAGGCCGGGTATTGTTTGACTATGAGCGAAGCTGCACTTGAGTACATGACCGAAGAAGAGTTTGTCGCGTTTGAAACGGCCAGCGCTGATCGCCACGAATTCATTGATGGAGTCACCCGAGCAATGACCGGCGCGTCGATCCGCCATAACGATGTCGCTCTCAACTTGGCCGTTGCACTACGAGCGGCCGCCAAAGGATCGGGTTGCAAGGTGAACATCGAGGGTGTGCGTCTGAAGGTCAATAACCGTCGGCACTACTACCCCGATGTCATGGTCACCTGCGAAGATCCGGGTGACACCCACGCACACTCGGCCCCATGTCTAATTGCTGAGGTGCTCTCTCCCAGTACGACCTCGATCGACCGGGGTGAAAAGAGGCTTGCCTACATGTCCATGCCTTCACTGCGTCATCTTTTACTTATTGACCTAGAAGCGAACAACATTGAACACACGTGGCGTCATAACTCGCAGGATCCATGGTTCTTCGAGTTCGGCACTGCCGACACCGAGCTTCACATCACCTGCCCAAGCACCACAACCATCAGCGTCAACGACATCTTTTCTTAGAACCCGCTCTTTCAAGGCTGGTAGTCAGCTGCGATTTTCCAAACGCCTCGCTCTCGAAACGCTGGAATTACCTGGCGCCGCGATTGGTTCAACATCACGTTGGGTTTGATCCCAAGCGCTCGCGCCACTTCGCTTACTGTGTCGATCCGAGCTCCGCGGAGGTAGGTGATTCGTCGGTGGAGTGATTCCAGAATCATCGCGCAGAGGTGTGATTCGAAGAGCGTGCTCTTGCCCGTTAGGTCGTATTGGCGAAGCATCGCGTAGTACTTTTCTTTGCCCTTGTTTCGCACGATTACCGGAGGAAGGCCATGGCGTTGCAGCGCGTGATTCATAAGTACGCGTCCGATTCTTCCGTTGCCATCATTGAATGGGTGAATATGTTCAAATTCAAGGTGCAGTCGAGCAACACGTGTAACGATATGGGTCCTAAGTTCGCTTTCGAATGACACGATCATCGTTCGAAGCATCGTTTCGATGTGCTCGGGTGCAGGCGCTATGTGGGTTCCAACTCGCACGTATTCTCCTGGCCCTCGGAACCGTCCGGCAATTGGCTCGTTGATGTTGGAGAGCAACATTTTGTGTAGCAACGCGATCAATTCAAGGTCAAGCGGTTCGGCGGTTCGGCCCGAGATGTATTCGCTCACACGACCCAGATTTTGAGCCTCGTGCACTTCTCGCAAATTCATATGCCTTGATATTTCAACGGCGAGCAGGATCCTCTCCGTGTCTTCCAACGTGAGTGTGGAATTCTCAATAGCGTTCGAGTTGTACACCGCTTCGGGCAATTCTGATTCGCTGAGAATGCGAAGGAGGTCAGATTTTCCGATTCGGAGGGTCTCGTACTGTGCCTTCGCCTCGTTAATTCTCGCCAAAACCGTCGGTGTAACCACGCTTCACAATACACGAATATTTCACTAATTCTGTGAATTTAGGCAACCACAGAGTGATATTCACAGAAATGGGCCTCCTGCACGGAGAACACAAGTCTATAAAGGTGACCGATCCTCGCCCTTAATCTCCCGACAGGCGGGACAGCAGTTAGGCGCTGGCCAATTTTGCGTCTTGTCTTAGGGCCGGTTGGGAGGCCTAGGTCGTGGGCTTTTCGCCAGGTATTGCGTCTTGTCTTAGGGCCGGTTGGGAGGTATTAGTGGCGGGCCTTTGGCCAGGTTGGTCGCTTTGTCTTCGTTGGGGCCGGTTTGGAGGCATTAGTGGCGGGTTTTTCGCCAGGTGAGCCGCTTTTGTCAAGGTGCCGGTTTGGAGGCATTAGTGGCGGGTTTTTCGCCAGGTAAGTCGCTACCGGCCAAGCAGCACGTTGAGTTGCGTTAGGGCTGAGGTGTAATTGTCGGTCACAAGAATGCTATGGAGACCTACGGCCTGCGAACCCGCGATGTTGTCTTCGAG
Organism: Acidimicrobiia bacterium; assembly: GCA_043743435.1. GTDB lineage: Bacteria > Actinomycetota > Acidimicrobiia > Acidimicrobiales > JANYDT01 > JANMZO01. The sequence goes on along the minus strand of JAYTWN010000221.1, from coordinate 2,815 downwards.
GTCATCGAGAAATGCGGCACGATTGGCGGGGATGCCGAGGCGTTCAAGTGTGAGCTCGTAAATCCCGGCGGTTGGTTTGCGCACCCCCTCTGCCGACGACTCCACCACGAGGTCAAACAGATCGTCGACGGGGGCCATCGTCCGCCAATGCCCACTCATTTCAGCGAAGTTGTTGGTGACAAGGGCTAAGGCGATCCCGTCGGCTCGAAGGCCTTTGATGTACTCGATCACATCATGGCGCGTGGTCATCGATAGGCCAGCAGCAAACCCTGCAGGATCAATTCCGATCTTTGCTGCCTCAACCGAAACCTCGGTGAACATATCATGCGCGCTTAGTTCACCACGTTCAGCTCGGTGAAAGGGATGGCTGGTTTCGTGAGGGTAGCCAATGAACATTCGCAAGAGGGCCTCGGGTTCATGTCCATTCTCAATTGCCCAAGCCTTGATCGCCGAAAACGGTGAGGAAGTAAGAACGCCGCCGAAATCAAACAGCACCGCATCAATTTGGCGATTCGGTAGGCGAACGCTTGCCAACGTTGTGTCGAAGGCAAATCCAGATTCAAGGTGGAGGGCGGGCGTAGACACAGCCTTCAACGCTAGGCGAATCGGGCGGGGGATCGGACTCCATTGGGGAATGGGAATCCAGCCGATTCCCACGGACTATGGCCGAGGTCTGCAAGCACTCTCCCTTTTCCTCGGCACGCCCGCAGCGATGGACCTCATCGGGAATGACAACCCCACAGCGGCGAAGGCGAAGGCTAAGGACCCAGTTGTTGAGCCTGCTGAGATTCGAATTCCAGCCCCACCCGATGGTGCCAAAATCGATGCGAAGGCTAGGGCGAAGCGAAAGAAGTTCGACGAAAAGACTTCAAAACGAACCGAACGAACCGCTACGGTCTCGAAATTCACCAACGCCGATGGCTCGGAAACCGTGGCTATTGGCAAAGGTGGTGCTGCATTAGATTCTGCCGGCCAAATAGTTGATGAAGACGTAGCTTTTGTGAGCGATGGCAAAGGGCGGTTGAAAAAGTCCGCAGGCGTTGTGCGGGCCAACGTTGCCGAGGTACTGACGGATGGCGCGGAGGTGGTCTCCATTGGCGTACCCGGTGCTCGCATTGGATTTGGCGTTCGGCGATCGGCAACCACTGTTTCTGCTACGAATTCTGGCGCGGCATCAACGACCATTTCGCCTACTTCTCCAAGCACGACTGCAACGACGGCTGGTCAACAAGCTGGCGCGGCCAGCAGTTCGACGACCGTCGCCGGAGCGGTTTCGACCACCTCCTCAAGCTCGACCACGACTTCAACCGTCTCGGTGGTCACTACAACAACTGGGGTCCTTCGCAAGCCCCCCGCTCCGATCTCCGCGATCAGCTCGGGCAGTTCAGCGACCTATCGTGACGTGTTCGGCACGGGATCCGATCTTCGGTACTTCGTAAGCGAAGGCGGCGTGAAGGAGGAAATCGTTCTTAGCGCTCCACCGGCTGCCGGTGAGGGTGTTTACCGGTTCCCTCTAAAGCTCGAAGGCTACACGGCACGGGCGAATCCGGTCGGCACGATTTCGTTCCTTGACGCAAAGGGTGTGGAGCAATGGGTGATCCCTGTTGCAACAGCATGGGAACAACCTGGACCTGGTAGCCGTCCGCTCGTATTTGGAAAAGTGGCGATCGCTATCGAAAAAAACGCCGATGGCGGAGAAGATCTGGTGGTGAGGCCTGATGAAAAGTGGCTTCGTGACACCACACGCAAGTATCCCGTCATTGTCGATCCAACGATCACTCCCGGCCAAAACGCCTACGGCAATGCTTACGGCTATGTCGATTCGGATTACCCAACTACCTACCTCAATCAGTGTTCGATTTTTGGCACAGCGTGTGTAGGCACGTATGCGTTCTCACCTATTCACGTTGCCTATGACTACTTACGATATGACACATCGGTAGTTGCTAACAGCGCAATCTATTCCGCGACCCTCAACTTGCAGGTGAATTCATGCGCGAGTTATCCAGCGTCGTTCAAAATCTCGGCGTTGGCTTCGCCGTTTGACCCTGGGTCGGTGGTCTACTCGTCTAGGCCCGCTGTTCGTGGGACTGCAGACGGATCCATAAGCCAACTTGTATCCGGAGCTGGTGTCTTGGCTGTAGATGTTTCCTGGGCATTGGCGAAGTATGCCTCAGGAGAGTGGCCTTCGTATGGATTTCAGATTAGGTCTGGCGGTCAGTGTGAAATTCGGGTTAACGGGCCGGGTTCGTCGTATCTGGAAGTGGTGTACGGCCCGCCCGGCGCAAACCGTCAACCGTCGATGCCGGTCAATCAAACACCGGCAAGTGGAGCGTCGGTCACTTCGCCGGTCACCTTCAGTGCAAGTGCAATCGATCCTGATGGCGATCCTTTGCAGTTCTACTTTCAGGGTTGCAAACAACCCTGTGCAACTTCAGGGGTTACGTTTGACTCGGGTTGGATCAACGCCAACTCTTGGACGTACCCAACCCCTGCGGCTGGGGAGACTTGGCAATGGTGGACCTTCGCTTGGGATGGGATCACTGCATACATTTACAACCCGGGAACTGCCTTTACCATAGCCTCCGCACCAACAGTTTCGTTCCAGGAGAACTGGGGCTGGGGAACGTCACCCGATTACTCCACGCTCTCTACCGACAACCAACCCAACTCCGGGGTCAATACCGGAACAAAACGATTTGTTTACGAATCGAAGGACGCCCAAGTCGCGTTTTCTGGACCAGCGCTGGCAATCGTGCGCACCTACAACAGCGCTGAAACATCGGTTGGTGCGTTTGGACTCGGTTGGTCAAGC
>JAYTWN010000220.1:0-9460 GCA_043743435.1 Acidimicrobiia bacterium | reverse complement strand
TGCTTATGCGTCGACCTTCGTTTCTCGTAGGCGTGCTTATTAGTGGATTTTGGTTGCTCTGCGCACTGCTTGGTTCGGTCATTGCACCTCAGGATCCTTCCGTGCAGGATCTGATGGCCAAGCTGCAAAACCCCACCTCAAAACACTGGTTTGGCACCGACAATCTGGGCCGCGACGTGCTCAGCCGGGTGATCGTAGGTACACGAGTCATCTTGTTTGTGGCCTTTGGTGCAACGGTGATCGCCGCTATTCTCGGAACGATTATTGGCCTGGTTGCTGGTTACTTTAAAGGCATGGTTGATGAGGTCCTGATGCGGATCGCCGATGTCTTTATGTCAATGCCTACCATCGTGTTTGCGCTGTTGATCACTGCGTCGATCAAGAGCGACTCGATGCTTGTGGTGTTGTTCATTATCGCTGTGGTGTTCACGCCAATTATTGCCCGCACGGTCCGCGCTTCGGTACTCGGCGAGGCTGAACTTGAGTACGTTGCGGCCGCTCGATTGCGAACAGAGAACACTCGTCATATCTTGTTCAAAGAGCTACTCCCAAACATCTTGCCGTCACTACTGGTCGAGTTCACGGTGCGTTTGGGTTACGCCATTTTTGCCATCGCCACCTTGTCTTTCCTCGGAGCCGGAGCTGGTCCAGATTCACCCGACTGGGGAACGCAGGTAGCAAACCACTACAAATTTATGAATGGCCTGAACTGGTCAGCAACCGTGTTTCCTGCCTTTGCCATTGCCCTGTTGGCCATTGGTGTCAACCTCATCCAAGACGCACTCGCGGAGGCCTTCGAACGATGAGCACTTCTACGTTTTCCCTTCCTGTCGACGCAGCTACCTCTGCGCTTGGCGCTTCGGGTCTTGTCGTGCCCACTCTGGAGTTTGATCGGGTTCAGGTGGCTTACAGCGTCCGCGGGATCGATCGTCCCGTGCTGCGCGAGGTGTCCTTCAGTGTGGCTCCCGGCGAAGCCTTTGGACTTGTTGGCGAATCGGGTTGTGGGAAGTCCACCGCCGCCTATGCCGCTATGCGTTACCTGCCAAGCAACGGTTCCATTACCGGTGGCGCCATTCGTTTCGAGGGCCAGGACATCACCACGATGTCTACCGAAGACGTTCGTAAGCTCCGGGCCGATGCAATATCCATGGTGTACCAAAGCCCCATCGCTTCGCTGAATCCTTCGATTCGTGTCGGCGATCAAGTGGCCGAGGTGTTCACCATTGCCGGTCTTTCGAAGGCCGATGCGTTCGCCAAAGCCGAGGAAGCCCTAGTCGCGGTTCAGATTGCCGACGTGGGCAAGGTGATGCGCAGATATCCACACGAATTGTCTGGCGGCATGGCCCAGCGCGTGGTGATTGCTATGGCCCTGGCCACCAATCCACGGCTGCTCATCTTGGACGAACCAACCACCGGGCTTGATGCCACGGTCGAAGCCGAAGTACTCGATCTTGTCCGTACCCTACGTACACGTACTAATACTTCCGTGTTGTTTATCAGTCACAACTTGGGTGTTATTCGCTCGATGTGTGATCGCATTGGCGTGCTCTACGCCGGGCAACTCGTTGAAGAAGGTTCCACCTCGCAGCTGTTAGGTGATCCACGCCATCCCTATTCGGTTGGGTTACTTCGCTGCATTCCTCGGGTTGGCTTACGCAAAGACGTTGACCGCCTCGACACCATTCCTGGTGCACTTCCCCCTTTGGGCATGGTTATGCCGGGTTGCGTCTATGTCGATCGCTGCCCTATCGCTACGGACCAGTGCCGCACCGAGAAGCCCCCTATGGTGGCTATTGGCGGCGGGCAGTTCAGCCGTTGTTTCCATCCTGATCTTGCGCCGAACCTTCCTCGGTCAAATGAAGTGGCCGTGCCTATCTCCAATCGGTCGGCTGTCGAACTTGCTACATCGGGCGAACGACCGATCATCTCACTCAAGGCACTCAGCAAGACCTTCGGCAAAGATGAAGCTGCCGTACGTGTACTTACCGATGTGATGTTGACGCTGAAGGCGGGCGAAACGCTTGGTCTCGTGGGCGAATCCGGCTCCGGCAAAACCACGTTGGCCAAGGTGCTTCTCGGCCTTACCGATGCTGATGCGGGAAGCATTGTGCAGCTCGACGGCAACGATCTTGGCCCCACCATCGCCGATCGCAGCGCCGCCGACGTTGGTGCCGTGCAGATCGTGTTCCAAAATCCCGATTCGGCCCTGAACCGTCGCCATAGCGTTCGACGTATCGTCAGCCGAGCCGTGGCGAAGTTGGCCGGGAGGTCGAAAGCAGAATCGGTACAGCGGGCCGAGGATCTCCTCACCGAAATGCGCGTCGATGCTCGGTTACATGCTGCGAAACCGGCCATGCTTTCCGGTGGTTTAAAGCAGCGCGTCGCTATTGCCCGTGCCTTTGCCGGCAACCCACGCTTGATTGTGTGCGATGAGCCCACTTCGGCTTTAGATGTCTCGGTGCAGGCGGCGATTCTGAATCTGCTGGTCGATCTTCAGCGTTCGGAGAACGTCAGCTACCTGTTCATTTCCCATGACCTTGGCGTGGTTCGGTACCTGTCCGATCGCATTGCCGTGTTGTACCTCGGTCGGATCATGGAGCTTGGTCCCGCGGGCACGGTGTTCACCGGGCCGCATCATCCGTATACCGAGGCGTTGGTTTCATCGTTGCCTAGTGTCGATGGTGAAGCAACCAATCGCGTTCGTCTGGTTGGCGAAGTTCCCAGTGTGGCCAATCCCCCGTCGGGTTGCGTGCTGCACACTCGCTGTCCTCGCCGCGCCGGAAGTGGCGTCGAGGAACTCTGCGCCACCGTGGAACCTGATCTGGTTGAAGTTGAACCGGGCCATTTGATGCGCTGCCACCTCTCGCTCGATCAGCTCCGGCGCATGCAGGTGGCCGTCGAAGTTGGTTGAGTTCGTTGGGTTGATCGTCTGAAGAGGGTGACCCCGACCCGAACAATCGACGTCGTCTTGATCAGATTATCCACTACGTTGGGGGGATGTTGACGGTTGGACACCTCGCCATCAGTCTCCGAGAAAGGCAATCGCCGCTCGTGAATCCGACGTGGACGATCTCCGAATCCTTTTCGGGCTGTGTGAGTTCATCTCAGCAAGAGAGGCTATGGATGAAATGCTTGGGGCCTATCCAAGCCGAGCGATCAAACCAATGTTCACGATCTGATCGAAGAGATCGCTAACGAGGTCTTGGGGTAGCGGGCTCGTTGCGCTCGTTGAAAATAGTCAGCGCGCATATGGCTGAGCCGAGTGCGGTGAGAACTGTGCAGATCCACATTGCTTTCGCAAAGCCGGCGTTGAGTGATGCACCACTCGAGCCAGCGATACCAGCAAGGGCTGGAAGCACGGCGATGGCCAGGAGCGAAGCAACGCGAGCTACTGCGTTGTTGATGGCTGAGCCGACACCTGCGTGACGATCCTCGACTGAGGCAATCAGGGTGGCCGACAGTGGTGCGACGGTGATGGTGAGGCCGAACGCGAACATCATCACCGCGGGAAACACCACCGGCATATAGCCAACGCCGGGGTGGATTCGCGTCATGAGGGCGAATGCCGCGGCGACAACCAAGGGACCGAGAATCAATGGCAGCCGGGCACCGATTCGTTGCGCCAGTGCTCCTGATTTGGCCGAGAAAAGCATCATCAAGATCGTCACCGGAATAGTTGCCGCGCCGGCTTCGGTTGCTGAGTAGCCAAGATCGGTTTGGAGATGGATCGTCAGGAGGAAGAACACCGCGCCGATGGCTCCCCACATTACGAAGGTGGCGGCGTTGATCCCAGCAAATCGCTTCGACTGGAAAAGACTGAGAGGCACCATGGGTGTTTGGCTTTTGCGCTCGATCATGGCGAATCCCAGTAACGAGAGCATTCCTATTCCGGCAGCAACAATGGCCAGATTCGGCCACCTTTGCGCAGGGCCTTCGATAAGTGCATAGACAACTCCCGCTAACCCTACCGAGAGCGCAATCGCCCCCGGCACATCAATTGGGTTTCGTTCACCGTCGCCCGATTGATCACCGCGGGTTTCGGGAACTTTGGTGATGGCGATCCACACGGCGAAGGCAGCAAGAGGAAGATTGATCAAAAACACCCAACGCCACGAAACGGTATCAATCAGCCAACCACCGAGAAACGGTCCAATCGCCGTGGCCACACCGGCCAAGCCCGACCACGCCCCAATGGCTTTGGCTCGATCGTCGGGATGAAACACCGCGGCAATCATGGCCATACTTCCGGGGACGAGCAGCGCCGCAGTTACGCCCTGCCCGACACGAGCGGCGATCAAAAGGCCAAGACTTGGTGCGACCCCACACAGTGCCGAAGTGATCCCAAATCCAATAAGTCCACTTACGAAAGCTAACCGTCGGCCAAAGAGATCACCCAGTGACCCACCGACCACCAGCAGTGCACCCAGGGTAAGGAGGTAACCGGTGACGACCCATTGCTGCCCGGCCAGGCTTGCTTTGAACTCGTGTTTGATGCTGGGCAACGCGGTATTCACCACGCTGGCGTCGAGGAAGGCGATACCTGATCCGAGGATGGCTGTGGCAAGAACCCATCGCCCCTGGGTTGATGCAAATCGGATTTCAGACACGGGCATCGACAGTACCCGTCGGCACCGAAAAGACTCGAATTGGGAGCGGCGTTGGGCTGCTGGGCGGTGAGTCACTACATTGGCAGGGTGGCAAGAACTCCGGATCTGGAACTGAAGCTTGAGCTTCTCGATTCCGTCGTTTCTTATTTGGCCAGCCACGGGCTTGCTGCGGTGTCGTTACGACCGTTGGCAGAGGCATTGGGGACGAGTGCTTCAAGGTTGGTGCACCATTTGGGACCCAAGGATCAAATTCTTACTGCGGCGCTCAAGCGGGCAAATGAGGAGCAAGAGGCGATCGGTGCGGAATGGCTTCGAAAGAACCCGAACCTGAACGTTTCGCAGTGGTTCCGCAAATGGTGGCGCTGGATTAACGAGTCCCCCTCCAATTTGGCCGTGACCAGACTCGGGTATGAAGCGGTGACCCTGGATGCCACCGTCACCGGGCTCAGTGCACAAGTCCGTGCGGATCAGATCAGTCTGTGGATGCGCTACCCCGAAGAAATTATGGTGCGCTCCGGAATGCCCAGACCCGAAGCACGACGTGAAGCAGTACTTGCGAAAGCCGTCTTCACCGGCCTTGTGCTCGACCTCCTTGCTTCCGGTGACCGACAGCGCCTCACCCGGGCGTTAGAAGACAGCCTGGAGCGGCTTGAAGAACGAGTTGTTCACTATCGAGGGCAACCAAGGGACCCAAGCGACCCAAGCGATGACGCGTTGGTTTCGGTCGACGAGCTGTAATGACTCTTCTTGATTTGCCCGGGACAAAGAGGGCCTGTGGAATGCCTAAGAGGCCAGTTAATCTTCCGACCGATCGCCCATAGCCAAACGGGAATTCTTGAAACAGTCGTATCAGTTATAGAGTTGTCTCGCCATGACAAACGAAGCTGCATTGACTCAATCCACTACCGCTTCTGAGAATGCTGGGGCCGTTGCTCCTGCGGCTCGCCAACGTCGTGAAGGTGGGCGGCGGGAGAAGAACGAGGGCGGCCGCAGCCGGTTGCCTGAACAGCGCCCGTTTGGTCAGTCGCGCTTGCGGTACGCCCCCACCGAAGTGGTGAGTGCCGATGAGATCGAGATGATTCACGAGGCTTCGTTAACGGTGCTCGACGAAATTGGCATGGATGTGCTTGATCCGGAAACCCGCAGTGTCTATGCCGCGGCCGGGGCTCGGGTGGATGGCCAGAGGGTGCGGTTCGATGCCGAGATCATTCTCAATGCCATGAAAACGGCACCCGCCGAGTTCACGCTCCATGCCACCAATCCGGCCCACTCGCTCCATATTGGCGGCAACTGGTTGGCCTTTGGTTCCGTCGCCTCGGCTCCGAATGTGTTTGACCGTGACCGCGGACGCCGCATTGGCAACGTGGCCGACTATCGGGATTTGTTGCGTCTCGGCCAGATGCTCAACACCGTGCACTTCTTCGGCGGTTACCCGGTTGAGCCGGTTGACATTCATGCCAGCATCCGCCACCTCGATGCCACCTACGATTCGCTCACCCTTACCGATAAACCGTTGCATGTGTACTCGCTAGGCGCGCAACGCAATCGCGATTGCATCGAGATGACCCGTATCGCTCGCGGCATTGATGACGCCACGTTGGAGCGCGAACCTTCGATTTTCACGATCATCAATACCTCGTCGCCCTTGCGTCTCGATGCACCGATGTCCCAGGGTGTGTTGGAAATGTCACGCCGCAATCAGATTGTTTGCATCACACCATTCACGTTGGCTGGGGCTATGGCGCCTGTGACGGTTGCGGGAGCGTTAGTGCAACAAAATGCCGAGGCGCTGGCAGGCATGGCGTTAACGCAGTTGGTCCGTCCGGGTTCTCCAGTGATTTACGGCGGTTTCACTTCCAATGTAGACATGCAATCCGGTGCGCCAGCGTTTGGTACGCCAGAGTTCATGCGTGCAGCGATGATTGGTGGTCAGTTAGCTCGTCGTTACAGCGTGCCGTATCGCTCTTCGAATGTGTCAGCCGCCAACTCGTTGGATGCTCAGTCCGCATACGAATCGGTGTTCTCCATTTGGGGTGCGGTCATGGGTGGCGCGAACTTCTTGATGCACGGTGCCGGCTGGATGGAAGGCGGCTTGCATGCTGGGTTTGAGAAAATGATTCTCGACGCTGATTTGCTGGGCATGGTCGAAGCTTTCCTCGAACCGGTTGTGGTTGACGATGCTTCGCTGGCCCTTGAAGCTATGCGCGATGTTGGCCCCGGTGGGCACTTCTTTGGCACGCAACATACCCAAGATCGTTTCCGCACGGCGTTCCACAAGCCAATGATTTCAGATTGGCGCAACTACGAATCGTGGGAAGAAGCCGGCTCCCCCACCGCGTATGACAAAGCGAATCGCTTGTACAAGGAACTGCTTGGCGCCTACGAGCCACCATCAATGGATGCGGCCCTTGTCGAAGAAATGGCCGCGTTCGTGGCCCGTCGCAAAGAAGAAGGCGGAGTAGCAACCGACTTTTAGCGCAAGCCCCGTGCGTTAATGAAAGTCGACCAAAGGCGCAATGATTTCTCGAATTTGCTCAAGGGTAACCAAGCCGACGATGCGGCGTTTGACTTACGCAGAGACCAACATGTCACGCACGAGGGGGATGACCTTCGTTCCGTAGAGACCGATGGAGTGCATCAGGCGCTCGTGCGGCACTGGCCGGCACTGTATTTCATATCGAAGCGGGTGAGCCCCAAGGTCTTTGCAGTTGAAGCAATTTTGCGGGCGACCGTCTCGGGCGAGCCGAGATACAGCGACCCGTTCGGGCCGATTTGGCTGTTGTATTCCGTCGTCGTCATCGGGCCCCAGCCGCGCTCGGCGCCGATGCGGTCACGCATGCGCTTCATATGGGGCCAGAACTCTTCCTTCGCCTGCTCGTCAGTGTCCGCAACATAGCCAGGCGAATGCACGCCGACCGGGAGGAGGGGCGTGTCAAACTGCTGCAGGGCTCGATGAAAGAGATCGACGAAGGGGGCAAAGCGCGCTGGGTCACCGCCGATGACCGCCAACATCAGCGGGAGCCGGTACGTTGCGGCCCGCACAACAGATTCCGGGCTGCCACCCACCCCGATCCAGGTGCGAAGGGCGCCCGACTCTGTTTTCGGGTACACCTCTTGGTCGGTGAGGGATGCTCTGGTACGCCCGCTCCAAGTGACTGACTTTTCGTTGAGAAGGGCCGCGAAGAGGTCAAGTTTGTCCGAAAAGAGTTCCTCGTAGTCGGCGAGTTCGTACCCGAAGAGCGGAAAGGACTCCGTGAACGAACCACGACCGAGGATGACCTCCGCTCGACCGTTGGACACCGCGTCCAACGTGGCGAATCGTTGAAACACCCGGACGGGATCGTCGGAACTCAACACGGTGACGGCCGAGCCGAGACGGATGCGATTTGTTCGTGCAGCCATTGCTGCAAGCACAACCTCCGGTGCGGTGATCGCGAAGTCGTCACGATGGTGTTCGCCAACGCCGATGAAGTCGATCCCGACTTCATCAGCGAGCACCGCTTCATCAACGACATCGCGAATCGCCTGTGCGTACGACTTAGGATGACCATCGGAGCCAAGCGTAAGATCGCCAAATGTGTCGATCCCTATTTCCAGTTCCACGATGTAACTCCTTCCTAGATAGCGGTTCAGGCTAGGCCGTCTTGGCGAGTTGGATGTCAAGGGAAAGCTTGACCTTCTCGCCGATCAACACGCCACCGGTCTCGAGCGCGGCGTTGTATTCCATGCCGAAATCCTTGCGATTGACCTCGCCCTCGGCGGTGAAGCCGGCTTTGGTGTTGCCGAACGGATCCTTGTTGACGCCCTCAAACTCCACGGTCAACTCGACCGGTTTCGTCACGCCACGCAATGTCAAGTCACCAACGAGGACATAGTCCGAAGCGTTCGCCCGGATCGACGTTGAGTTGAACTTCCATTCTGGAAATGACGTGGCGTCAAAGAAGTCGCCGTTCTTGAGGTGAGCATCGCGATTGTCGTCGCCCGTGTTTACCGAAGCTGGATCGATCACGACACTGACGGTGGAGGCAAAGCGATCATCGGAAACAACGACCGTGCCCGAAAACTTGGTGAACGCCCCTCGTACCTTGCTGATCATGAGGTGCTTCACGGTGAAGCTGATGGACGAGTGGGTAGCGTCGACTGTCCACGTTCCGGTAGTGAGGTCGATAGGTGCAGGCATGAGAAAGCTCCAGTACGGTAGAGAGATAGTTGCTATTAGCAACAACAGCATCGTACGGAAACATTGTTGCTAAACGCAACTACTTACGGCAGAATGTCAGCGTGACAACTCGCACACCATCGGAAAAACGCACCGCCTGTTACGAAACGGTTCGGGCCACCAGCGCATTGATGGAACTTATGGACCGCGAGGTCGCCAGCGCGACAGGTATGCCGATGGCGTGGTACGACGTCCTCGTCAACCTCTACCTGGCACCCGGGAAGGCAATGCGCATGAGCGATCTTGCAAACACGGTGATCACTTCTCGCAGCTGGCTGTCCCGTCGAGTCGACCAACTTGAAAAGGTTGGCTACGTCGAGCGATGCAGTGCCGACGCCGACGGGCGCGGTGTGCGGGCGCGGTTGACGCGCGAGGGCCGCCTGGCATACATCCGGATGGAGCGCGTGCACGCAGGCATTGTCGATCGCCACTTCGCTCACTTGATGTCGGCGAATGAAGCGGACGTGGTCGCCGAGGTCATGCGTCGAGTCGGATCGTCGGCTCGCGAGAAGCTCGGACTAGACGGCAAGCTGTTCTAGGTGGCTGGTGTGAAATGGACGCAAATTTTGGGCCGTAAATTGGCCCGTCTGCACGGCGACTTGTAAGCAATTGTCCACAGGCATTCGCTCGAAAG
>JAYTWN010000219.1:0-7652 GCA_043743435.1 Acidimicrobiia bacterium | reverse complement strand
TAACCCGAGAGGTATTCCGTCGCTGCGTGGCCGCCGAAAGCCCATAGCACCACTACAGAAAACGCCAGACCGCAGGCGACCCAGCCCAACGATTCTCGGAGCGCTTCTTTTGGGGAAGGAGCATGAGCTTCGCGATGACGAAACAGGTCAACGCCCAACATGACCGCCAGTACGGCCAGGAGAGCAATCCATCCCCAGGCCGGAACATCAATATCAACAAACGATGAAGACTTTGAGGTCTTCGATGCGAGCAACAAAACAACTCCTAGAAAGCGGACACAGCAAGCGGGCGTGTTCGACAGAGAACTCTGTCACCAAGTCGCTTCCACGCGGGGGATCATTCTATGGCCTTTGCCCTTAGAGACGATCGATTCCTGCTGGCTTTGGGTGAGCCAGTACTGAACTCGGATTTCTCTTCGCCTTTTTGTACAGCCTCAATCCAACCTCAGTCCAACCTCGGTCCAACCGCGCCGTGCCTGAAAACTACATCGGTGAAAGTATTTCCAAAGTTTGCATGAACGCGATGTAACCCTTTAGAAAATGCGTCGGTCTGTTGTACCTGAAGCGTTCCTGTTGGGGGGATGTGTTCATTACGAGAAAGGGCGAACCTGCTGATGCTGGCATTCACGTTTCCCGGTCAAGGTTCACAAAAAGTTGGGATGGGTCAGCCTTGGGTTGATCATCCGTCGTGGGAGCTCGTTGAGGATGCTTCCGACGTTGCTGGTCGCGATGTGTCGAAGATGCTCCTCGATGCTGATGCCGATGAGCTCAAGCAGCCCCGCAACACCCAGCTGGCCACCTTCATGCTGTCCATGGTCGTGCTTGATGCGGTCGAACGCGTCGGCATTGAGCCAACCATGGCCGCGGGTCACAGCCTCGGCGAATACACAGCCCTTACCGCCACAGGATCGCTGAGCTTCGAAGATGGCGTCAACATAGTGTCTATCCGTGGCGAAGCCATGCAAGACGCCGCCGATATTCGCCCCGGCACCATGATTGCGTTGCTTGGTATTAGCGACGAAGATGCCGATGTGGCCTGTCGACGTGCCGATGGTGACGCCTGGGTGGCAAACTACAACGCCCCCGGCCAAATTGTCATTGCCGGCGAACCCGCTGCCCTCGAACGTGCCGCTGCTGCAGCGAAAGAACTCGGCTGCAAGCGAGCGATGCCCCTTCCCGTTGGCGGAGCGTTCCACACGCCCTACATGGCACCAGCCCGAGAGCGGCTTCGTGAAGTTCTGAGCACGGCGACGCTGCAAGATCTCGAAATCCCGGTGTTCGCCAATATTGACGCTCGTTCCCATCAAAGCGCCGGTGACTGGTCGAGCTTGCTAAGCGCCCAGCTGGTCTCCCCCGTTCGCTGGCGTCAATCCATTCAAAACATGGCCGACGCAGGAGCAACCACCTTTATCGAACTCGGCCCAGGTGCGGTATTGACAGGCCTAATAAAGCGCATTGTTCCCGATGCGCGTGGCATCTCCATTTCGACCCCAGAAGACATCGACAAATTGTTGGAAATGCTTAACGGCGGCACGCAACCCCCTTTGGCTCGTCAGCATGAGGGTGAGCATCTTTCCATGAGCGTCCGCATGGTCGTTTCGCCAGCTGCGGGAATCTTTCAACCGTTAGAGACGGCGACGAAGGGCCAGAAAGTTTCGGTCGCAGGCATTGTGGGCATGATCGGCGAAACCGAAGTTCGTTCATCGTTCGCTGGCTCAATCAGTGGAATGTTGGCGGTCGCAGGCGAGCGGGTAGCTATCGGTCAGCCCATCGCTTGGCTCGAAGTCGCCTGAGCTGCCCGCTCGCAACCAGCAACCCGCAACGCAACTCCACGCAACTCCACGCAACCCCTAGCAACAGCAACCGCAGAAATCAAAGGAACGAGAACGCATATGAGTAGAGGCGGACGCATCGTTGGTTGGGGCACCGCCCTTCCCGAAACCGTGGTTACCAACCACGACCTGGCCCAGACCATGGACACCAACGACGAATGGATCGTCGAGCGAACCGGTATCCGGACCCGCTATTGGGGCGATCGCGGACCGGCCAGCCTTGGCGTGGAAGCGGCTCGCAATGCGCTGGAGATGGCCAATCTTCAACCAAGCGACATTGACCTCCTGGTATTCGCAACCTGTTCCCCGGAGTACGTGTTGCCGGGCTCGTCGGCCATTGTGCAAAATGAGTTGGGCCTCAAGTGTGGGGCATTCGACCTTGGTGCGGCGTGTTCGGGTTTCATGTATTCCATGGTGGCTGCTCACAGTTTCTTGAACATGGGCATGAACCGCATTCTGGTCATCGGTTCTGAGCAACTGAGCCGCATCATTGACAAAACGGATCGTGGCACGGCGATTCTGTTTGGCGACGGGGCCGGAGCGGCAATCATCGAAGGCTGTGAGGGTGAGGGCGAGCTGTTGGGTTTCGATCTCGGAGTCGACGGGTCCGCGGTTTCGATCTTGTATTGCGAGCACGACGAGATAACGAAAATGGACGGCAAGGAAGTGTTCCGGCGGGCGGTGCGAGCAATGGTCGACAGTGCGAATTTGAGTCTAGAACGGGCGAAGCTGACGATGGCCGACATCGATTGGGTTATTCCTCACCAGGCCAATCGTCGCATTATCGATGCTGCGGTTCAGCGGTTGAACTGGCCGCTTGAACGCACGAGTACCACCGTTGAGTGGGTGGGTAATACTTCGGCCGCGTCGATTCCCCTTGCCATGGCCGACGATCTAGCCAAGGGCAATATTCGTCCGGGCGACAATGTGCTGATGTGCGGCTTTGGCGCGGGCATGACCTGGGCGAGTGCTGTTCTGCGTTGGGGCGGCGTTGAGCGAGCCGAAGGCCACGGTGCATCGTTCCATACTGCCAACCCACGTGCGGCAACTGGCCCAACAGTTCCATCGACCGTTCCCGCCTCCGTTTAGGTCCGTTTTCTCATGTCGTTTGTGTCTTCGCGCCCCTTTGGTGAGCGTGGTCAATCTGGCGGGTGGGTTCGTCCCAACCGAACCCACCCCGCCAACCTTTACCCTGGTGCGCCTCATGCGGACAGCGCCGACCCTTCCATGCCAGGATGGTTTGCGTAATGAGCGAAACCAAAGGCCGCGTTGTTCTCGTCACGGGTGGCAACCGGGGCATTGGATTAGCCACGGCGCGTCGCTTTGCGGAACTGGGTGACACGGTGATTGTGACCACCCGAGGCGAAACCCCAGAAGGGCTCATCGGCGTGCATTGCGATGTCACCAAGCCCGACGAAATTGAAGTCGCCTTCAAAAAGATCGAAGCGGATTATGGCCCGGTAGAAGTGCTGGTTGCCAATGCTGGGATCACCCGCGATGGGCTGGTCGTTCGGATGAGCGAAGAGAATTTTGGCGATGTCATCGACGCCAATCTCACGGGCTCCTGGCGCGTTGCTAAACGTGCTGCTGCAGCCATGCTCAAGCAACGCAAGGGTCGCATTATTTTCGTGTCGTCGATCGTGGCCTATTACGGTGCACCCGGTCAGGCCAACTACGCAGCCTCCAAAGCAGGAGTAATCGGGTTGGCTCGTTCGATGGCGCGGGAGCTTGCCTCGCGCAACATCACCGTGAACGTGGTTGCCCCCGGTGGGGTGGAAACCGACATGGTTTCGAGTCTCAACGAGACCCAGCGCGCCGCCATTGTTGGCGCCACTCCCCTCGCTCGGTTGGCGACACCCGATGAGGTTGCCGCAGCGATAACCTTCCTCGCTTCATCTGAGGCCGCCTTCATTACCGGGATTACCCTTCCCGTCGATGGCGGTATGGCTATGGGCAATTAGCGTCGTGCACTAAAATCTTGCGTTGATTGGCTCTTGGCTGCTCTGTTTTGCTTTATCTGTAAACCAACAAGAACACCTTTGTTCTGCTGAAAGGACCCCTAAATGACTCGTGACGAAGCCTTCGACACTTTCAAAAAAGCCGCTGTCGATGTGTTGTCGGTTGACGCCGACAAGATCGTAGTTGAGGCCAGCTTTGCCGAAGACCTCGATGCCGATTCGCTCGACCTCGTTGAGTTCGTTATGGCCCTCGAAGAGAACTTCGACGTAGAGATCCCGGAGTCCGATCTGGCCGACGTGAAAACCGTTGGACAGGCCTTCGAACTCGTCTGCGCCAAGCTCAGCATCTGATAAACCCGAGGTTTTCTGGGTTCGCGTTCATAGAGCGCGAACCCTCTTTTCGTAAGCGGACGTAGGTTCGCACAGCTTTAGCAACGCATCACCGACACACAGGAGCGGCAGCCATGGCCGGACGAACCTATCCAAAACGAGTAGCCGTAACCGGGCTGGGTGTCGTCGCGCACGCCGGAACCTCCGTCGAGGCATTTTGGAATGCCCTGCTCACCAGCGACCCCGGCCCAGCCGAGCGACGCATCGTGGACTTCGATCCACTCCCATTTTTCGATGGACCCAAAGAGGCGCGCCGCTCCGATCGCTTTAGCCAATTCGCTCTTGCCGCCGCCTCTCAAGCGCTCGCCGATGCTGGGGAGCTCGATGCCGATCCAGCGCGAATCGGCACGCTGATTGGCACAGGAGTTGGCGGTCTCGAAACCCTCGAAGAGCAAATCGTGATTCATCACGAAAAGGGCGCACGCCGGGTTTCACCATTTCTGGTTCCTATGATGATGCCCAACGCTGCCGCCGCGGCCGTATCGATGAAGTACGGCTTTCAAGGCCCTTGCGAAGCTGTCACGACGGCCTGTGCCGCGGGCACACACTCCATTGGTAACGCCGCTCGTTTGATCGCGACTGGAATGTGCGATGTTGTTATCGCCGGCGGTTCTGAAGCGGCGATGACCCCAACGGCCATGGCTGGATTTGGAAATATGACCGCGCTCTCCACCAGCGGTTGGTCGCGTCCCTTTGACGTTCGACGAGACGGTTTCGTGATGGCTGAAGCAGCCGGCGTGGTGATCCTCGAAGAATGGGATCGCGCTGTCGCCCGTGGAGCCACCATTTACGCAGAAGTTCTCGGTTCGGCCTCTACTGCAGATGCCCACCACATCACCGCTCCCGCTCCCGGCGGTTCCGGTGCTGTGCGCTGTATGGAGTTGGCTATGGCCGATGCCGGTCTCAATCCTTCCGACGTTGGCCACATCAACGCCCACGGGACCTCCACTCCGCTCAACGATGCCGCAGAAGCGGGTGCCATCGCCAAGGTGTTCGGTTCGCCCGGCCCCATCGTGACGTCAACCAAGGGCGTTACCGGTCACGCTCTCGGTGGTGCTGGAGCCATCGAAGCCGTTGCTCTTGCCCTCACCCTGCATCACGCTTTGATTCCACCGACTCGTGGCACCTCCGCCGAATCCGTTGATTCCGAAGTGTCACTCGACCTCGTCCTCGACACCGCTCGCCCGTGGATTCCAGCGCCTGCGTTGTCGAACTCGTTTGGGTTTGGTGGCCACAACGGCACCATCATCTTCGGCCCTGCCAACCGGTAGTCCCCCAAGGCGGCTTACGCGGTTCTAGGTTCTCTACACCGAGTAGCAGTACGGTTGATCTATGGCTGCGTTGCGACTTTCGGTTCTTGACCTCTCCCCTGTTTCCAGTGGGTCGACGGTGAGTGCGGCGTTGCAGTCTTCGATCAGTCTGGCGGCCCATGTTGAATCGCTTGGCTTCCATCGGTACTGGGTGGCTGAACATCACGGTATGCCCGGCATTGCGTCATCTTCACCAGCGGTGTTGTTGGCTCACTTGGCTATGGCGACCTCGACGATTCGGTTGGGTTCTGGCGGAGTAATGCTGCCCAACCATGCCCCTTTAGCAATAGCTGAGCAGTTTGGCATGCTCGAGGCGTTGCATCCGGGCCGGATCGATTTGGGCATCGGACGAGCCCCAGGTACCGATCCAGGAACGGCCAGGGCGTTGCGGGGCGGACGGCTCGCCGAGTCCGATGATTTCCTAGAACGTTTTGGTGAGCTGCTGGGTTTCTTTAAAGGTGCGTTCCCTCCGGGCCATCCCTATGCGCGCATAACAGCTATTCCTGGGGCTGGGCATCTCCCCGCAATTTGGCTGTTGGGTTCAAGCGATTTTGGCGCGCAGGTGGCCGGACAAATGGGCCTGCCGTTTTCGTTCGCTCATCACTTCGGTATGGGCGGCACCGAGATGGCCCTCGACGCATACCGTTCGAGTTTTCGTCCGTCGGCCGTTCTTGATGCTCCTTACGCCATGATTGGTGTGCCGGTGGTGTGCGCCGAATCACGGGAACATGCTGAGTTTCTTTCCGGGGCGAGCGCGCTGGGATTCTTGAAACTTCGCCAGGGTCGCCCTTCACAGATGCCCACTCCGGAGGAGGCCGCAACGTATGACTATTCTGCGGGTGAGCGGGCCATGATGGATCAGCGTTTACGATCTGCGGTTCTCGGTACCCCCGAAGAGGTCTCGGCTGAGTTGCACGAGTTGGCTGCACAGTTTGGTGTCGATGAATTGATGCTGACGACGTCTACGCACAATCCTGCTGATCGTGAGGCATCGTTCTCGCTCGTGGCTAAGGCCTGCCTGCAAACAGCATCCGTGAGCTAGCAATCCAGCTCTTCAGGCCAAGAGGCCAAGACACCGGTCTGGCCGGCGAACGTTTGAAGGGCGATTAGAGGCCGGGGTAACCCTCGTAGGAAGCTTTGAACACGCCTTGGTGAAGCAGCACTTCGGCCACGGGTAGCGAGCCGTCGGCACCTTCGGAGTGATCAAAGAGCACTGTGCGGGTCCACCAGGATTCGGTTCGTTTGCTTCCGCCAAAGCCCACCACTTCTCGTTCCAAACGATAGGGCCGTCCAACAAAGACGGGGCCGTTGAGTAAGCGAACTTCAAGGTCGATGAACAATCCAACACTGGGTTGGCGAACCAAGAAGCCCGAGCCATGGCTGCTGGAACCGGTAAGCACACTGAGCATTTCCAAAGGCACGACCGGCCCGCCCCACGGAGTTTGCACATCAGGTTCAAAGTACGAAAGACGCTCGGTGATGGCATCAAGTTTCTGGCGAAGCGTAAACGGGTAGAGGTTTCCCATGTGATCGTCGAAACCCATAGTGACGACGTCTTTTCCATCATCACGTTGCCCGAGGTTCAGTTGGTCGATGATGTGGAATTCGTGTTCGGTGTTGTTTCGGGCTTTGGCCAATCGGGCAGATAGCTCCGTTTCACCGTGATCAGGTCCAATTGAGGCTGTTCCGTTCAACACGGGAGTGCCGTTAGCTTTGAAGGCTTCGATTTTTGCGGAGGTGACCCCGGGGCCGTCGATGATCATCTGCGCTCGTACTTCTTCGCCTTCGATGACCATGTTGAGAAAGTGCGAGCTGATGCAGCCATGGGTGAACCATCGGTCTCCCCACAACGATGCGCCTAGCGGTTCGAATTGTGAAAAGTGAGTGGGACCTTCGATCGGCGCACCGGGAAGCCCAAGTTTTTCGGCAGCGTCGCCATCGTGAACGCTTTTGTGTCCGGCGTAGCTTTGTTCAGCCAACATTTGCACCGGTGCCCGCATTGGGCCGACCAAGGTGACTGGTGTCTGAGAAAGGATCGTTGACGAAGCAGCCATGCCCTTACCCTAGGTGGCTGGTGTGAAATGGACGCAAATTTTGGGCCGTAAATTGGCCCGTCTGCACGGCGACTTGTAAGCAATTGTCCACAGGCATTCGCTCGAAAG
>JAYTWN010000218.1:0-2339 GCA_043743435.1 Acidimicrobiia bacterium | reverse complement strand
TGGGGTCATTGCTTCTCTTTACGACAAATCCTATGGCTGGCCTGCCTTGGAACGTGCGGTGGCTGCATTGGCGAATGGTGACGGCGAAGCGTTCCTGAGAATTGCTGACTCTTATGCGCGCAGACGAAGTGATGGAACGTACGAGAACGTAGCTGAGGCAAATTCTGCGGTGAACTGCACTGATATTCCTGCTCCACGCGATCCTGAGGCTTACAAGGTTTTGGCGCAGGAGTTCACGAAGATTGCTCCGCGGCTTGGTGCGTTTGCGGCTTATTCGAGTGTCGCCTGTGCGTTTTGGCCGGCCAAGGTGACGGGTTCGTTGGCCCCGCTTCGAGCGAAGGGTTCTGATCCCATCTTGCTTATTGGAACAACCAACGATCCAGCGACTCCGTTCGTTTGGGCTCAGTCTTTACAAAAACAGCTTGCCAATGCGGCATTGCTTACCTATTCGGGAGAGGGCCACACGGCGCTCCTGACCGGGAATGGCTGTGTACGCAAGGTCGTTGTTCGGTACCTTGTCGAACTTGCCAAACCTGCTACCGGCAAGGTTTGTAAGCCTAGCTAGCAAGGCCTTTTCGCTAACCCTCAGTCCCTGCTCTGGCCGTTGAGTTTGCCCGTTTTGGGTGCAGAGTCCATCGGAGAGGGATTCGGGGCCTACGATAGTCAGTAGCGGTCGTAGGTGAAAAGGCGATCGCCCCAGGGCGAAGCGTCGCTTTGCTGGATGAGGACGAAGACCGATGACCAAAGTAGTTGAAGGCCAAGACGCGCACGTCGCGTCGGGCGAAGTTGCGGCTGTGCCGTCGTTTGCCGAGTTGGGTGTCCCGCAAGAGATCCTCGATGCATTGATCGGCAGGGGAATCATGGCGCCCTTTGCCATTCAAGCCCTCACCATTGCCGACGGTTTGGCAGGCAAAGATGTGTGTGGTCAGGCGAAAACTGGCGCGGGCAAGACCCTGGCGTTTGGTATTCCGCTGGTGGCCCGTGCCGCGAAAGGCGCTCCTCGTAGGCCCACCGCCATGGTCCTCGTGCCCACCCGTGAGCTCGCTGCCCAGGTAGAAAAAGAACTGACGTGGCTTTCCGGAGCCCGCGAGCTGAGTGTGGTTGCCGTCTACGGCGGTGCTTCTATGGAGAACCAGCGCAAGGCGTTGTTGAAGGGCGCCGAGATTGTTGTGGCCACACCGGGTCGTTTGATTGACCTGATGGGCCGCGGGGATATTGAACTTTCTGAAGTTCGCTTCCTTGTGCTCGATGAAGCCGACCGCATGTGTGACATGGGCTTCCTTCCGAATGTTGAATGGCTCCTTCGTCATATGCCCAAGGAACGCCAAACCATGTTGTTCTCGGCCACGTTGGGCTCGGATGTGAACTACATGATCAAAAATGAGCTCACCGATCCCGTGCATCACTCCGTCGCCAGCGACACCACGACCGTTGAACAGTCCCGCCACTTCTTTTTGCAAGTGCATGACATGGACCGAGTAAAAGTTGTCGGCACCATTGTAAAAAACTACGAACGCTGTTTGGTGTTCGTAAATACAAAACGCGGTTGCGATCGTTTGGTCGATGACCTAAAGGATTTAGGCATCACTACCGCTCGAGCGATTCATGGTGACTTGGATCAAACTCGTCGAGATCGGGCGCTGCGACAGTTCGGTGCCGGTGAAGTGCACGTGTTAGTTGCGACCGATGTGGCTGCTCGAGGTTTGCATATCGACGGTGTGGACGTGGTGTTGCAATTCGATCCGCCCGACGACCACAAGACCTATCTGCACCGCTCCGGACGTACCGCTCGCGCCGGTGCCAAGGGCATCGTGGTGACGTTTGTGTTGTGGAACCAAAAGCTGGAGATTGATCGATTGCAAAAACGTTTGCAGTTGAAACTTCCCGTGACTGAAGTGTTTTCCAACAACCCGAATCTGTCACAACTGGGCACCTGGGAGCCATAGGCGCGTATGGCCAAGGCAGTGTCCGCTTCTAAGTTTGGGTTTGCTGAGGAGCTAGCTGTGCTGCCTTGGGTGGTCCAGCGCACCACTGAAGATCCTACCGATACGTTTGCGGTGAATCCCTTTTTTGAACTGGCGGGCCCCATCTCCGCTTTGCTTCGAGTCCCACCAGAGGGTTCATTTCCGACCGGCAAGCCGGATCGGGAACCCTGGTCTGATCTGGCGGGCCCCATCTCCGCTTCGCTTCGAGTCCCACCAGAGGGTTCATTTCCGACCGGCAAGCCGGATCGGGAACCCTGTTCTGATCTGTCGGGCCCCATCTCCGCTTCGCTTCGAGTCCCACCAGAGGGTTCATTTCCGACCGGCAAGCCGGATCGGGAACCCTGTTCTGATCTG
>JAYTWN010000217.1:0-11885 GCA_043743435.1 Acidimicrobiia bacterium | reverse complement strand
GCAGTGTTCTCGGCAGTGTTCTCGGCAGTGTTCTCGGCAGTGTTCTCGGCGCGGTTCGAAGGAGTTGCAGTGTTCTCGGCAGTGTTCTCGGCAGTGTTCTCGGCAGTGTTCTCGGCGCGGTTCGAAGGAGTTGCGCTGTTCTCGGCGTTGTTCGAAGGGTTTGCGCTGTTCTCGGCGTTGTTCGAAGGGTTCGGGCTGTTCGAAGGGTTTGCGTTGTTCGAAGGGTTTGCGCTGTTCGAAGGGTTTGCGCTGTTCTCGGCGTTGTTCGAAGGGTTCGGGCTGTTCGAAAGGGTTGCGTTGTTCGAAGGGGTTGCGTTGTTCGAAGGGTTTACGTTGTTCATAGTCGTGCTCCAGTGAGTTCAAGGAAGACGTCGTCGAGGGTGGGGCGACGTAGGGTCATGGAAGTCACGGTGATACCAGCAGCGCCAAGGGCAATGGCAACCGGGCCGATCGATGCGGAACCATCCGCGGTAACGATGGTGAGTTCCTGGCCGTGCACATCTACCGGACCGCAACCAGGGACCGCACCGGCAACTGCCGCAGCAGCCGAAGTATCACCATGCACACTTACGATAATCACGTCTGAACCGATGGAGCGTTTAAGTTCATCGGGCGTGCCCTGGGCCACGATGCGGCCATCGTCGATGATGGCTACCTGATCGGCGAGCACGTCGGCTTCTTCGAGGTATTGCGTGGTGAGAAAAACGGTCACACCGAAGTCCACGTTGAGTCTGCGGACCTCATCCCAGATGCTCGCTCGGCTGGCTGGATCGAGACCGGTGGTGGGTTCGTCGAGAAATACGATGGTTGGTTGGTGCACGAGTGCGGTGGCCAGATCGAGCCTGCGGGCCATGCCACCGGAGTAAGTTCCGATGCGACGATCGAGCGCATCACCAATATCGATAAGCTCACTTAGTGCCTGTACTCGACGAGCCCGATCGGTTTTGTTCATCCCGTAGAAGCGTCCCTGCAGATCCAGAATTTCGCGGCCCGTTTGTTTGAGATCAAGCGACGACGATTGCAGGGCCACACCGATGCGTAAACGGATTTGGTCGGCTTGGGTGGCGAGATCAAACCCGGCGACGCAAGCTGATCCACCGGTGGGCGTGAGCAGCGTTGAAAGCATCTTGACGGTGGTGGATTTGCCTGCCCCGTTTGGACCCAGAAATCCAAAGATTTGGCCCGACGGAACGTGGATATCAACACCGCGCACCGCCTCCAGCTCGCCAAAGGAGCGTTTTAGCCCAACGGTTCGAATAGTTGCGTCTGCCATGCCATCAGTTTTAGTGCACTTCGCGGCCTCTGAGTCCGGACTCGGGCAAATCATGAAGAGTCTCCGGCCATGACCTTCGATCGGTAGTGGTCTGATCGGTGTTGCGCTCCAGTCGGTGGAGCAATGACGGCCAGGTGTCTCATTGCGATGGTGAAGGGTCGGTGCGTGGAGCGATAGCTGTTGGGGTCCGGGGATGCCATGATCTTGGGGTGCCACCCAAGCCAAGACCCCCTCGCGGCCCCCGCCCTCCGCAGCCTCCACGGGCCCGAACGGCCACGCCGCCGACCTTTGAGCTGAAACCAAAGACGTTCGGTGAGTTACTGCAATCATCCATGCAAATTTGGGGAGCAGCATGGCGGAAACTGTTTTTGCCGGTATTCGTCCTGCTGTTGCCATTCGAGCTTGGCGCTGCAGCAGTACTCAATTGGTTTGCTCCAAATTTGGAGCAGACCATGGATACGTGGTCGAAGGCCTTTGCCAAGGACACGCGCGTCCGTCCAAACTTTTCACCGACGGAGTACGGGGCCATTTCGGGCTCCTTTGGCATCACGTTGCTCTCTGGAGTGTTGTTGGTTGCGCTTCTCTCGCCGCTTGCAGCCAATGCTTTTTTGCGA
Organism: Acidimicrobiia bacterium; assembly: GCA_043743435.1. Lineage (GTDB taxonomy): Bacteria > Actinomycetota > Acidimicrobiia > Acidimicrobiales > JANYDT01 > JANMZO01. The sequence goes on along the minus strand of JAYTWN010000217.1, from coordinate 9,998 downwards.
CGCAACACCTCACGAGCCCAGCTGGTGAAAAGCACGCGGAAACGCGGGCCGTTGATGTTGTTGAGTTTCCTAATGGGTTTGGTGGCATCCTCCTTTCCTGTGGCGGCAACGTTGGTGGCTTTGCATTTCGTTGAGCTCAAAGGTAAAACCCAGGATTGGGCGCCGACGGTTTTGCTCGTCGCGGCTCTGGTCAGCGCATGTCTGTTCATACGTGTACTTAGTGCTGGTGCTGCCATTGTTTTGGAGGGCTTGAGCCCGATTGGCGCATTGTCCCGTTCACTTCGACTTGTCGGCGGCCGAACGTGGCGTGTTTTGGCATCGCGCCTCGTCGTCGCCTTTCTTACCCTGATTCCAGCATTAGCGCTCTCAGGCATGGTGACTTCGGTGCTTACGAGTGCGGGTGGCAAGAACCCGACGTTTAGCTTTGTTTGGTTGGCAATTGGCAGCGCCGTGGCGGGCGCCATGGTTACTCCGATTTCGTCGATTTTTACCGTGCTGCTGTATTTGGATTTACGAGTACGCAAAGAAGCGTTGACCGCGGAGTCATTGGCTGCTTCGTACGATCAAGCTTCGGGCGGCCCTGCACCACAACTCACCAAGTGACTTTTCTTGCTGGCGGGCCCAAATCTCCGCTCCGCAACGAGTTCCACCCAAACGTCCTTTCCAACCGCCAAGCTGGATTGCCGGTCGTCGCCTGGATGCACCATGCCTTGGCCTACAGCGCCCGCTGCGAACACGCTCTCCTCGGTGCGGGCATTGCTGTGCGCTGGACTCCAACCTTTGCCGACCGCCTCCGGGAACTTCATCGTCGACGAAGGACCTGATTCAGGACGTGTACGTAGTACAACCGCCCTTAGGTGTCGGCGCGCCCAGCGAGCCAAGCAGCACCGAGGATGACGGCACACCCAGCAAGTTCGATAGCCCGGACCTTTTCGTGCCGGAACACCACACCAAGAGCCAAAGCGATGACGGCTTCCACGTAGGTGAGAATCGAACCGCGGGTGGCTCCAACTCGCGCAGCGAGTGTGACCATGCATACGAAGGCCACTGCGGTCCCAAACACGCCAAGGGAAACAAGAAACAACGACGGACGTACACCGAAGTTGCTTTTGAACATCCCGGGGATCCCGAGGGGAGCGGTAAGAACAACGGCGATGAGTTGGCAACGCCAAAACACCGGAATGGCGCCATAGGACTGGGTTAGAGGAACCGAGAGGTTCACGGCAATGCCGTATGAGGCGATGGCGATAATGACCAACAGAACACCGAAGGCGCTGGATTTACCCTGATTGATCGATGGCAGCCCAATCATGGCCAAGCCAAGGATTCCGAACAGCAAGGCATAGCGCTGATTGATGCCAGGAAGTCGGCGGAGCAATACCGTCGCCACCAGGGCTGCGAAAATGGGGATGCCACCGTTGAGCATGCCGGCCAGCGAGGAGGAGATGTGTTGCTGGGCAATGGGAAACAGCGTCATGGGGAAGGCCAACCACGTGACGGCTACAGCGAAGAGTTGGGGCCAGGCGCTGCGGGGAATCTTGGTTTTTCTGGCCGACGGAACAAAAGCCAGCGTCAGGAACCCAAAGAACATGCGTCCAAACGTGACGGCAGCTGGGGTGAATCCCTCCAACGATTCAGCAATCTGCAGAAATGAGGCACCCCAAATGAACCCGGGAACGGCGAGCAGAACCCAGTCCCTACGAGTGAACGCCTCGCGATTCGTGCCTTCAGCCGTGAGAGCCCGCTTGGCGTCGGTCGCTTCCGCTAGGGGTTTGTCCGTCGTGATGGCGCGTTTGGTGGTGGGGCTTGGCTGCATGAGGTCTTCGAGTCTGACAGCCCCATGATGCTTCGTCTGGCGGATTTTCGCCAACAAGTCCGAACTTCTCCGTACTGCGTGCTCGCGTACGTTCCTCGTGCACGTTCCTCGTGTACGTTCCTCGTGTGCGAAATCGTTCGGTTATATGTGTACTTTGTACCTTGAGCGCGATGGTGGCGCTGAGTGTTGCACCTACCCTGGCCTCGGTTCCGGCTCGGGTCATGACACAGGCGGCGCAAACGGTGGTGTTGCCAACCACAGGTACAACCACTCCGCTTGGCCCGCCCTCCAAACTGGTTCCGTTGGCCACGGCAGTTGAACCGATTGGGGTGGTGACGAGAGCATCCTCAAGTGGTGACGATGCTCTGTATGTGATTGAAAAGGGAGGAAAAATTCGGGCGTTGGAACCCAGTGGGAACTGGCGTACTCCAGCCGTGCTTGATCTCTCGGCCCGGGTGAGCACCAACAACGAACGAGGACTGATTGGCTTGGCCTTTCCGCCGTACACAGACTCACTGCTCTTTGCTACGTACACAGAGAAAGATGGAACCATCGTGGTTGCCGAGTTTGCCTTCGATGGAAAGCTCGCCGATCCCGCGTCGCAACGAACACTGCTGCGAGTGCCCCATCCCAATGAGGATCACAACGGCGGCACCTTGGCGTTTACCAACGACGGTTACCTGCTGATCGGCTTAGGTGACGGTGGCGGGGTGGGGACCAAAGGTGGGGCCGGCGATATCAAAAACAACGCCCAAAATTTGAATGTGCTGTACGGCAAAATCCTACGAATCGATCCCCGAGGTGCGACCGCAGAACGGCCCTACGGAATCCCGTCGACAAATCCCTATGCGCGCGGAGTAACTGGCGGACTCGGAGCGACGACCAAGGCCAGGCCGGAAATCTGGGCCTACGGTTTGCGGAACCCATGGCGGTTTTCTCTCGATAGTTCGAATCGGCTCTGGATCACCGATGTGGGTCAATCATCCTGGGAGGAAATCAACCAGGTTCGCGTTGATCTAGCGGGTGTGAATTTTGGATGGAAGTCCCGTGAAGGTAAGCACGCATATAAAGGAGCAGCGAAACCTCGAGGTGCGACGGATCCGATTTGGGAGTTCCCTCATGCCGACGGTCGCTGCGCCATCATCGGGGGCGTTTCACCAAACCTTGGGCCCTGGTCGCCTTCGATTGCGGGACCTGGAGCGACAACCGATACGGACAGCTACTTCTACTTTGGCGAGTTGTGCACGGGCAAGGTGTACCAGTTGGCGCAAACGTCGAAGGGTGCGGTCACGGTTCGTGATCTGAGTGTGAAGCTCAGCTACATCACTTCGATCGGGGCCAACCAGAACGGCGAACTGATTCTTACTTCGCTCAACGGTGGCATCTTTCGCTTGGACCGAGCCGCCTGAGTTTCGCCCGGTCGGCTTTTTGATTCGAGCGACGTAGGCGTTCACGGTGTTGACGGCTTTGTTCAAACGAGCCTTGATGTTCGGTGAAGTCTTCCCTCCCGCCGGGACCAGCAGCAGTGCTACGAGTCGAGCCCGATGCTCAGCCAACGCTGCGCTCGCTCAACCAAACCAGCTCAACCGAACCAACGAATCGGTTCAGCGCACTGGTTTCAGCGGCATAATCAGCGTTTCGGAGTGCCAGTAGCCTGAAGCTCATGTCTGCGCCCGAAACCACGCTCGACCCCATGCAGGCGTACAAACTGCACCCCAAGGTGGCGTTGCGGCCAGAACCGTTTGGCGCTTTGGCCTATCACTATGGCAACCGCAAACTGGTCTTCCTCAAATCGCCCCGCATGGTCGCCCTCGTCCGCGATCTCGGAAGCTACCCAACACTCGATCATGCACTCACCGCCGCTGGCCTCACCGAACGTTCCCGCCCCAAATACCTCGCCGCCCTCAACTCCCTGGCCCAATCGAACATGCTCGTCCCCGTCGGCCCGGAATCGATGGGATGAAATCCGCCCAGTACACAAGGATTCGCGCCCACAGGTCATACTTAGGCCCCTCCCAAAACACCGTCGGATCTCCACGATTGAACGATGGGACATTCAGGACGAACGATCGACGCAGAGTTAGCGAAACTGGCGAGCAACCACAACGGATTGGTTCGGGCGATTGATCTGGTCGCTGCCGGGATAGCTCGCGACGTGGTCACGGATCGAACTCGAATTGGCCTGCTCACCTCGCTGCAACCAAACGTGTGGCTTTTAGGTCAAGGCCCGGCCACGTTTGAACAGCAATGCCGCGCTGCCGTTTGGACGAGCGACGGCACCCTAGGTGGAGTATCGGCCCTCGTTTGGCACAACGTACTCCGAAACCCCCAATCGGAGCTGCAACCCACAATCGTTGTGGACCGAGCAACTCGACCGACCATTCGCAACGCCAAGACGATTCGATCCACGCAATTCGTTTCGGGAGATCGCTGCACGCACAACCGGCTCTCCGTAACGTCGATCCCAAGAACGCTGATTGACTCGGCCTGCGACCTTTCAACCATCGAACTGGAACGTACCCTCGATGACGCATTGCTCGCCGGAAAAACCACCATCACCGCAATGAAACACCGAGTCGACCAGGCCGCCAACCGCTCCCACATTCGCGATCTACGGACCTTGGTCAACGAACGTATCCCCCACAACCACGCCCTCAAAGGCGCCCTCGAAGGCACCGCCGCCAACGATCGAGCAACGGCCAGCGGACCGGTCGAAGGCTCCGCAAACAGCCAAATCACCACCGGCCAAATCACCCACAGTCGGATTACTCGGAGTCCGGCTGAGCAGCGGATCAAACGGGTGGTGCTGTCCCTCGATGTTCCCGCGCCGCAGTTCAACTACCGCATCCGCACGATCGACGGCGGGTTTGTCGAGTTGGACCTCGCCTGGCCCGAATTCCGCGTCGGGCTCGATATCGACGGATACCGGTGGCACGGCGGTCGATTCAATTGGAAACGCGATCTCCAAAGAGACCACCGAATCACCCTCTCGGGCTGGAACGTGAAGCACATCATCCCCGAAATCACCGATTTCGACCTGCTCGCCCTGATCCTCTCCCTCCTCAACTCATCCATGGGATGAAATCCGCCCAGTACACAAGGATTTCCGCCCACAGTCGATGATTCGGTAGGGCCGTGTAGCTTGGCATCCATGGCTGCATTGGTTGAACAACTCAAGAGTGGGCTTGATGCCCCAATTTGTCTCACATGGGAACTTACCTATGCATGCAACTTGGCGTGTATTCACTGTCTTTCTAGCTCTGGCCGACGTGACCCCGGCGAGTTGAGTACGGCTGAGGCCAAATCGGTTGTGGATGAATTGGCGAAGCTCCAGGTGTTTTACGTCAATATTGGTGGCGGGGAACCGACGATCAGGCCAGATTTTTTCGAGATCATCGATTACTGCGTTGCGAGTGGCGTAGGGGTCAAGTTCTCTACCAATGGTTCACGTATTGATAAAGCGGCAGCAAAACGGTTGGCCGGTTCAGACTATGTGGACATACAAATTTCCCTCGACGGCGCCAATCGTGAAACGAATGATGCCGTCCGTGGTGATGGTTCATGGGACATGGCGATTCGTGCGATGGACAATCTCAAGGCCGCGAACTTTGGGCAGTTCAAAATCAGCGTGGTTATGACCCGTCACAACGTTTCGCAACTCGATGATTTCGAAGCGTTGGCCGCGCAATACGGTGCCGAGTTGCGACTCACCAGACTTCGTCCGGCTGGTCGTGGCGCCGACACGTGGGATCAGTTGCACCCCACGAATGTGCAGCAACGAGAGTTGTACAACTGGATCATCACGCGGCCCAATGTCCTCACCGGCGATTCGTTTTTTCACCTCTCGGCCTTGGGTGAATCATTACCAGGCTTGAACCTCTGCGGCGCTGGGCGCATCGTGTGTCTCATCGATCCCGTTGGCGAAGTGTACGCCTGCCCGTTTGTGATTCACGATGAGTTCCGTGCCGGTTCAGTTCGCGATGAGGGTGGCTTCGCGAAAGTATGGAAGCAGAGCGATTTGTTCCTGTCGCTACGTGAACCCTCGTCGCCCGGTGCATGCGGTTCGTGTGGTTCCTACGATGCGTGCCAGGGTGGTTGCATGGCCGCCAAGTTCTTCACCGGCCTCCCTCTCGACGGCCCCGATCCCGAGTGTGTATGGGGTAATGCCGACGAGGAACTGGCCCGTATTGCCGCTGCCGCCGAAATCAAACCAGTACCGAGCCCCGATCATTCCAAGCCGGTTAAAATCACCCTCGGCCGCAAACCCGTCACCGTTTAGCTGCTCTTGCCGTTCGGGCGTCATGCTGGTTTGCCACAGATTCCCAGTGTCCTGAGCGAGCATTTTCTCGGACCGGGCAAGGCCGACAAGAAGGCTGCGGTGTGAGCCAAAGGGCTTGCGAAACCTAGACAGATAGTAAGTGGACAAAGCAATGAGTAACGAAGACCTTCCTGTCAACGACGATGCCAAAGCCCCAAACAGCACCTCTCAAGAAGTAGTGCTTACCGAGGCAGAGCGTCGTCGCAAACGAACCGTTGGGTATCTCAAACTTTGGGGCATTGAAACAGACTTAAGCACACTGAACGTGCCTTTGGAAAAAACGTCGATCATCGCTACAACTGCTGAGATCGCCGGAAAAGCGAAAGTATTTTGTTTACTGTCACTCAAAGGCCAAGGGCTCACGCTGCGCGAAGTATTTGCTTTCGCCGACTCATACGAACTATGGGGACATGTGAGTGTGGAGGAGCACAACTACCTCCTCGATGAGGCCGCCCCTGAATCCGATGATGTCCAATACGCTTGGCGTTACGAAGCACTCAACTCGTTGCTGTGGGCGCTTGGCCACGCAAAGCACCTCGGATTCCCCGCCGACGCCTCCGATCCAGCCAAGGCCGTCGAGCGTTGTATGCAGTTGATTTTGAACCCTTCCGCCTCAGGCAAATCGATGGGCCAAGCTCGTACCGCGAAAGAAATCCTCGATGCCGCTGATGTGGCGTTCGCCCTACACGCCATTGCCCTCAGCGTCCCCGTCGGCCAGCCTGCGCCTGCTGGTATACACCGCGGCGTGGTCTACGAACGGGTTCTGGCCTTTCGCTGGTTGCTCAACCCGGCAGAGTAGACCTTTTTCATCGATCAAGCGCTTCAACTTCTTCACCGCCAACTTCACCGCCAACCTCTTCAACGCCAACTTCTTCAACGCCAACTTCTTCAACGCCAAGCAACCAGCTATTGAAAGGTCGGTGGCCCGTTCACTACAAGGCCGGTTTTGGCTTTCCCGCCAAAGCAAGATCCTGGCGGCCTCCAACCGGCGGTGGCTGTACCAACACTGGCTGTACCAACACTGGCTGTACCCACACTGGCTGTACCCCACACTGGCTGTGCCGACAGGTCGTCCATGCAGATCTCAACGGTGGGGTCCATCGACCCGCCGGCGCAGGGGAGGAATATTTACCCGTTCAGTCGCAAGGAGAATATTCCGAATTTATCTACGGAACATAAGGTTTCTCCTAACCCCTGACAGCTGAACACCGGAATCCAAATGCTCAATCATTCGACGCAAAAGGTACCGACGGTGTTGGACCGCGACACTCCACACGAATCTGGTGCGGCTTCCGTCGAATTTGGGTTGGTCTTCGTCCTCTTGGTGTTTCTGTTCGCCGGTGTTGTTGACCTGGCGCTCATGTTGCAAACAAAGCGAAACCTTTCCGATTCGGTTCGCGCCGCTGCGCGTTCGGGGGCGCAAGCTTGTATTGGTTCTTCGACTTGCACGGCGGGCAACCCCGATGACGCCGACGCCACGGCCGTAGCTGCCATCCGGTCCGTACTTGGGTCGAGTGCAAAAGACGTATCGAAGATCATCATCTACAAATCAACAGCGGCCGATATGACGGTCCCTGCTGCTTGCTTAGCTACGGCAGCGAACGGCATCGCCGACAGTTGCAACATCGTGCGCGCACCGTTTGCCGGGGCGGCCGTTCCCATCCCCACGCTGTGGCCAGTAGACACCCGAGTTCGCAATGCTGTCAATGCGGAGTACATGGGGGTGTTTGTTGAGTTCGCCTACAAAAACCCAGTCGCCATCTACGGTTCCCAACGAAGCCTCAAATCCCAATCAGCTTTTCGCTTAGAGCCACCGGCATCGGAAACGTCCACCGCAGCGATACTTCCCGAATATCCAGGCGCTATCGATCCAGTCAACTGGTCACCTCCATCCGGAGCAAGTTCTGGCCCTTCTCCCGTCATGCCAGGGCCAGGAAACGGCGGCGGTTAATGGGTATCTCCGTAAAACCCAAGCACTGGACGGCCAATCAACCGTTGGATCGGCCCTCGAGCCACAGGGCGATCCACTCAACGAGCCCAACGCCGTACCTGAGAGTGGAGCAAGGGGCTACGGCCGTTGAATCGGCAATTGTGTTGTCTCTTCTTCTGCTGCTTTTTATCGGCATCATTGAATTTTCGGTGCTCATGACGAGCCGAGCAAACATGAAGTCCGCCGTGAACGCCGCCGTTCGTGCTGGATCAATCGCCTCCAACTCGTCGGATTCAGATTATCTGATTCTCGAAGAAATCAACTCGCACCTTTCGGGACGCGTAGAACTGGTCGAGTACGTCATTGTTTTCAATGCCAACACAACGATTGATTCCCAACCTCCACCATCCTGCATTGCCGCAGCGAAAAGCGGGGCTGCTGGGGTGGCGTTGGATCAATGCAACATTTACCAACAGTCGACACTCGCCGCGCCGAATGCGGCAAGTTTTGGGTACGACGCTGTGACAGACCCAACTAAGACTTCCGACAAATTCTGGCCGGCCAAAAAGCGATCCGCAACCTACTCGGGCGGACGCGATCTGCTCGGCGTCTACATAGCCAGCAAATCAAAAAGCATCACCGGAATAGTTCCGAAAATCGAGATGCAGACAGCTTCGATCTTGCGCCTCGAGGCTCAAGATGTTTAGGGGAACCAGGGTTCAAAACCTTCGACATCGTATGTCTGAGAAGGTTCATCGTTCAGATCGATTCGATACGAACCATTTTCAATTTGATAAGTGCACAAAGTGTTTGCAAATTCATCGGAGCGAGAATGGCATGGTTGCAGTCGTCGTCGCGTTGGTGATGGTCCTGTTGTTGCTGTTTGTGGGTTTGGCTCTTGATACCTCATTGGCTCGCGATCGTGGTTCATCGCTTCAACTAACGGCCGATGCTGCGGCGTTGGCAGCAGCATCCGCTCTACCTGACCTTGCTCTGGCACAGGCACGCGCCCAAGAAGCAGTGTCGAGAAATGCCGCGGGTGTGACCGCAACCGTTTCCCAGGTACCGGGAAAGCCGGGGCAGATCGCCATAAAAATTGACGGCAAATCACAAAGCACCTTCTCGCGCCTTATCGGCATCAAGGACTACGCCATTGCCAAGTCGGCCTACGCCGAGCAATCCGTTGGCATTGCCATGGGCTCTCCCTACAACTCGATTGGCACCGGAGACTTACCTAACATGGTCCCAGGAGACCCAACGGCGCTTCAGGGGTACTTCCTCGCCATCAACGGACCGTGCACCGCAAAAGAAGATGGCGACCGATTCTCTTCGTTGTACGACGGAACTCGTGGATCGAAGGGCGCAGCTTCGGGTGAAAACGCCAACGCCTACCATTGCGCCGACGACATGCGTACCGGCGCGTTGTGGACCGATTGCAATTGGGCAATGTGCACCGGGACGGCGAAGGCTCAATGGAAAACCAATACTGAACAACGCCCGGGTGGTTATTCGTTTTTGGTAGACATACCGTGCGATAGCCCATGCACTCCAACACTTGCCGATCCGGTATTCGTTGATGCCTGGGACCCTTGGTTTCGATCGTGGGCGGGAGATCCAGCAACCTCATCAACCTACGGAGGCCCGGGCTGTCCCGAGTTGGGCCGTTCAACGGGCACCGCTCGGAGTTGCACCGTCGACAAGGTCCCAATCGCCAATCGAGATGCCAGCTGGGCAAAGTATGACCAGGCCATGGTTTCCGGGCACACAAAGTTCGCCATTTTTAAACAGAACCCCGACGGTTCCTTCCCCTCCACGGCAGCCTCAACCTATAAAAATCGACCAGCGGAGGACTTCGGCTCAATCGCTGGATTCTGGAGGGATCAACCCTCCGAGAGCAGTTGGAGTCCCAGCCTAAGTTGGTGGGCGTGCAACAG
>JAYTWN010000216.1:0-3002 GCA_043743435.1 Acidimicrobiia bacterium | reverse complement strand
GGTAATTGGGTTGTTTGCTCTCGTGGTGAAAAAACAGGACAAAGGCCCCGCCTTTTTCAAGCAACAACGAGTGGGTCTCAATGGCGAACTGTTCACCATGATCAAGCTCCGCACCATGGTGATCGACGCGGAAGCCCGACTAGCTGCCCTGCTGGCCAAAAACGAACGCAAGGGACCGCTGTTCAAGATGGACAACGATCCTCGTTTCACCAAGGTTGGCCGCATCATGGACGCCACAAGTATTAACGAGCTTCCCCAGTTGTGGAACGTGTTGAAAGGCGAAATGAGCCTAGTCGGTCCTCGCCCCGCTCTTGCCCGCGAGGTCGCAAAGTTCAATGATCGTTTGCTAGTTCGCCACAAGGTGAAGCCAGGTATTACTGGGCTTTGGCAAGTCGAGTCACGCGATGACCCGTCCTTTGCCGACTACGAACGATGCGATGTGTTTTATGTTGAGAACTGGTCTGTCCGTCTGGATCTAATGATTTTGCTGCAAACCCTCGTCGAAGTTGGAAAGCGAGCGACAAGTCTCTTGGTTCGTTCAAAGCCGTCGGACGTAGCCAAGAACCCACCAGCAGCTCCGGTGAAAGGTCAAGGCCGACCACCATTGAGTTCCGTTGGGGAGAGCCGGCTTCGAGTGGTCACCCCGGCTAGCGGGGCGACCCCTGAGGTTGACCGCGAGCCACTCGCTTCCGCACAGGCTCGTTCGTAGCTCATTCCGAGACTTTTGTGAACCTGGCGGGCCCCAACTCCGCTTCGCTTCGAGTCCCACCAGTGAGCCCCTTTTCCGACCGGCAAGCCGGATCGGGAACTCCAGTGATGGAGCTGCTGGATTGACCAGGGGTTGGCTGCAGTATGTGAACTGGTTATCAGCTCGCTTAGCATCCACCACTTCTGAGTAAATTCCGACCAAACTAGGGTTCGTGCTAGGAACCCTTCAAAGGTCGACCCATCGCACCGCCGCGTTGTTAGGCGGATCAACCCGTGCTTCCGCTCCTCAAGCCACGGAGGAGATGGAACTTCTCGTTCTGGCCAGCGGTCGTCGAAGTACCGTCGGCGTTGACTTGGCTTCGGGAACCTTGCTTCGCACTCATCACCCGATTGTTTCGGAACGGATTGAACAATTCAGCATCGTATCGGCGACGGTCTCGAATTGGCAGCAACAACGGCCTGAACAACCAGAAGCCATCGATTTCCTGTACGCGCCTACAACTACCGGTCGACTCGTTGGCTGGAAGGCTGATCGATTCGTACGTCCCCTCCTCCATCCGATTGGGCGTTACCTTCTTGGTACGCAGGGTCCGAGCGTGCCGTGCTGGATGCTTGATGGCGATCGACCTTCGGTGAGCATTGTTGAGCCGGAAACCCCGTTGACCATTATCGTGAACGAGCGTGGCGTGCGGGCGCGATTCGGCTGGAATAAGCATTGGGTGGAAGCGCCGGTTGAAGACGCCCAAGTACTTTCGCAACTTGACTGGCTACCGAACAGTCCGCTCAGCGGACGAACGCTCACAACAGCCCTCGGCTATCGCCCTGATCGTATGGTCATGGCATGGAGTCGGCCCAAGAGTGGGCACTGCTACCGGGTGATCGCCGGCCTTCTCCCAAAACATAGTGGCGTTCTGTACTAACGCAGTTGGCATACACCGGTGGACGATAGGAGGCGGTTACGCACGTTACCCCTGAACCTTGGTAACCGTGCTCCAGGTTCCGAACACGGGCGGTTTCACATTTGATCGTCACGACCATCGTTGTTGCCGGTCAATTAGCCACGCGGGGCGTCTCGCTCTGTATCGTGCTCGCGGTTGGATCTGCCACCGGCGACGAAACGCAAACCAGCAATCCGTTAAGGCAGCAAGGCTACGCCTAGGACCGGCACGATTGCCTTCGATGTCGTTAGGCAAGCAGGAGATCATTCTCGAGATCATTCTCGAGATCATTGTCAAAGGGTTTGAATCGTTCGGGGCTCGGGTTTTCGCCATCGTTCATTCCGTAGGAGCGAATCGACCTCAACGACACAATGACAAAGGCTGCGGCACCAATCAGGAGCATTCCCAACGCCGCGGTACTTCGTTGACGTTCGGGTGAGAGAGGGCCTGCAAGAATCCAAACCCGTGTGACCTTGTAGGCGCTGATGGCAACGAAGGCGCCGAGCAACCAACGGTGAGCCGAAGCAGCCAACAGAGCAGATGATCCAATGAGTAGAAGCGGAACAGCCAGGCTTCCTTGATGGGGCAGTGTGGCCTTGGGGCCATACAGGACTAAGCACCAAACCAGCGTGGCCAAAACACCCGATCCGAGGCCCAGCAGACCAACGGTGAGCTCACGAGAACGGCGCCTTTTCAGGAGCCATCCAACCAATCCCATACCAATACCAGTGACGCTTATGCTGACGGAGTTGCCCAGATGCCCGAACTCTCGTTGGCGCACTCGATCAATTGAATTGTCGGCACCCAATACGGGAATGATGTCGGCCACGAATCGCGCAGGGTTGAAGAGTTCACGGATGTTGGACGTTTTGTTGGCAACGACTTCCCGCAATGGTGGTGTGGTGTACCGATCGATCATGGCTTGACCAAAAGAGCGTTGGTCAATATCGACAACCCCGGCGAGGTGCCATTTGAGCAATCGGTTTCCCGGCGGCGCAACCACTCGCTGATATCCAAGCCAAGGAGCAAAGAGCAGGGCACTTACGATCAACACCCCTGCCCCAAGACCAACGATTTCGGAAGGGCCCGTTTTCGTGTTTACGACACCGTCCGCCCGCGTGGATCGCCAAACCGACAGACCAAACGCAACGATAAGCACACAGATGATTGGGAGCATCACGAACAGCGCTCCCCCGTGCGCAGCAAATGAGAGCCCCAACCCGGTACCGGCGAGCAGACCGGAGGGCATTCTCAAGGGCAGACTGACGGGCAAAAGAGTTCGAGAGCGAGCCACTTGGTCAGAGTTTGCGAGCGGAATCAGCGCTGCGATGGCCAGGATCGAATAGGCCGCACATA